>JAQUAR010000232.1 GCA_028687155.1 Methylacidiphilaceae bacterium
CAATCCCGGCAACTACGACGAGCAGGGATGCGTCAAGCGCGGAGGAAAACGATGGATCCGTTCGGAACGCGACAAGCGCAGGCTATGGGATCTCGCCGAAACCGAGCGGCGGCTGGCTGCCAAATGGAGGCAGCCGTTCCGGCGAGGCCAGTGGATGCTGTAGCGCAAGCGAGAGCCCCGGAGAGCCGGATCTCAATGCTCTAGAATCCCCTGGCTTTAGCCATGGGGAGGTGGCAGCGACTCTATCTTATCGTCCGCTCGGAGGAGCGGCTGTCTCGGCTTTTGAAGAAGCGGCGCGCGCGCCCTCTGGCGCGGCGCTGTTCAACCGACGCTCCCGATGGGCAAAATTGAGGTTCCGGATATAGGGGATCCAGGTGAAGAGGTAGGCAAAGACAAAGACCGAGTCTCGGCGCGAAAGCGCGTAGATCAAAAGAAGCAGCGAGCCTCCTAAGCTGCAATACCAAAAGGCGAGCGGGACGACGACCGCTTTCTTCCGCTCCGAAGCCAGCCACTGAATGACGAAACGCGAGAAGAAGAGGAGATTACCGGCCCAACCGATGATCTTCATGAGTCCCCAGTGAATTCCCAACCACGAGCCGTCTGCCAAGAAAAGCCCACTCATTCCGTCTCTCCCTCTCCTCCTCCGGATTTTAGACCTCGCGGAAAGCAGGGGAAGCGGGCGAACTCTTCCCTCGACTTCGCTTCCCCGCTTCCATGCAGCCTAGATCGTTTCCCTCACCCGCCCTGGGCGGCGGCAACAGCCTCCTGCACGCACGAGTCGAATTGCTCATTGGAAAGCACGGGCCGCAGTGCCTCACTCCATGGGTAGCCCACCGCTACCCAGGAGCGACATCCGCCTAGGTTGCGCTCCCAAGGGCAGACCACTTTCTCGCTCCGGTAGACTCGCACCATCAAGAGATGTAACCCTTCTTTTCCTCCGTACGCAAATCTCTCCCGCAGCAACTCTTCCTCCCAGAGCTGCAGGTGGACCAGTCGGCGAACCAGGCTCCAATCGGCGATCCATCGCGACCAAGCGAGCTTGGCCACATATTGGAGCTCCACGGCGTCCGGTTCCACCCCTTCCCGCGCTTCCGCCAGGAAGCGGAACTCCGGTCGAATCTTGTCCGCCTGAACATGAAAGCGGGTGGGCAGAAGCCAGAAATCAGCGTGGCTCGCCGCGAAGCCGCTACGCCCCTCTGCAATGCCCCCTTTCCGGAGAATCAGGGACTGCAATCCTTTTCCCAGAGCCCGGACGATCGGCTCCGCCTCTTTAAGGGCGGGCCATTCGATTGCCTGAGCCGGACGAGTATGGCCGGCGCTCAAGATCCTTTTCCCCTCCTTTCTCCGTGCCTTCCCCCGAAAAAACGATGGCGCGGCAACGATAAAAATAGAGCACGCCGGATGCAAAGGTGATTCCCACTGCGATCCAGAGAAGCACGGTCGCCGGAGCTTCCAGAAGACGACCAGCCCTTTCCTTCCCCCCCCCTCCGATTTCGGACAGGGCCATCTGCGTCAGCATCATCAGAACATAAAGCATTTGCGCCAACGTCTTCCACTTCCCAGACGGTGCGGCGGCCAAAACCGCCCCGCGCGCGGCGGTCAACGCACGGAGTCCCGTCACCAGGAATTCACGGGCCATGATCACAACCACTGCCCATAGAGGGACGACTCCGCGCTCGAGCAAAACCAAGAAGGCCGCACAGATCAGGATCTTATCCGCGAGAGGATCGAGCAGCTTCCCCAGGTCGCTCACGAGGTTGTGCCTGCGTGCGACCCAGCCATCCACCCAATCCGTCAGGCTTCCGATGGCGAAAAGAAGGAGCGCGGTCGTGGCGGAGTAAGCCCACGGCAAGCTGACATCCCCCACAAATAGTGCGCAAATGCAGAGCCTTCCCAGGCTGATCTGATTCGGGAGGTTCCACTGTTTGGCAGTCGCCACCGCTTTGGGCAATAAGCCCTCAACCTACCCGATCGAGCAAGAGAAACCTGCGACGAAGCCCGGGAGAAAGGGGTAGACGGCCGCGTCGGATGCGCTAAACTTTGCATTGGTGAAACGTGCTTGGATCCTGCTCGTCTCGCTGCTCGGCATCTTTCCGGCCTGGGCGATCGATGTGAGCCCGAGCAAAAACACGCATCCCAACATCATCGATGACACGCCGAGACAACATTGGAGCCTCTTTTCCCTTCGCTTCGGTGATCCGAAGAGGATTGATAAGGCCAACCAGGTCAACCTTCGCAACGTGGAAGCCCGCCTGCAGGTGGAGCGCAACCCGTTCTCCCTTGCTTCGCTTCACGATCGGCTCGACTCGGCCACGCTTCGGCTCACGTTTCAGGTGCTCAACAAGGGAAAGCGAACCTATTCGTTCAACTTTACCAATGCGCAGCGTTACGACTTTGTCTTGCGGGATGCCACCAATCAGCCGATCTACGTCTGGTCGTCGGACAAAGAGTTCCTCGCGATCGAGGGGATATCGATGCTCAATCCGGGCGATTGCCTGACCTTTACCGACGTCTTGCCGATCCAAGACCTGGACCATCCTCTTTCTCCGGGAGCCTACCGCATCGAGATGACGCTGGCCGGCTACCCGGAGGTCACGGCAGCCACGTCCCTCACCGTGGTGCCTTAGCCACCCCTGCCCTCAAGGAATAGGAGTGGGTCCGGCGGGAGTCGAACCCGCATCCAAGGGATTATGAGTCCCCTGCTCTAACCGATTGAGCTACAGACCCATTTCCCGGATGGCGGAAGCGCGGGGCTCTTACTTTTTCCCTTCGGGCTTTGGCCGAGGGTCTTCCTGCGTCTTGACCACCGTGATGGTGGCCCCCTCCACTTTTGCTCGGTCGGGGGGGCTTAAGACCACTCGCTCCCCCTCCTGAATGCCGGATAGAATCTCTACCTTGTACCCGTCGTTGTTCCCGAGATCAACTTTCCGGAGATGGCACCGATCGGACGTATCGACGGCGACGACATAGTGGCCACCGGCGCGATCAAAGATCGTATTGACGGGCAGCGTGAAGGGAGCTCGGCTTGGGACCTCAAAAGTGACCAGCACGTAGAGCCCCGGCAAGAGCTTCTGGTCGGGATTAGGCAAGTCGACCTCGGTGAGGAGGGTGCGCGAGGCCGACTCGAGTCCCATCGCGGTACGGACGACAAGAGCATCCCGGATCTCGCTCGGCATCTCCGGAATCATCACCTTCGCTGTCATCCCCTCCTTGAGCGCGAAGGAGTAGGACTGCGGCACCGCGACGTAGATGCGTAAAAGAGAGATTTGCGCCATCCGATAGAGCTGCCGGAGCGCCCCGAATGGAAATTCGCCTTGCCCCGCGACAAGGGTTCCGATGTCGATATTTCGAGCCGTAACCACGCCCGAAAACGGGGCGGTTACCTTTTCGAACTTCTGCCATTCGATCCACCGGTTGAGCTCCGCGAGGGCCGCGTCGTAGCCGGTTCGTTGGACATCGTATTCTTCCTGCGAGACGGCCCTGGTTCGCACGAGCGCCTTCCAGCGCTCGTAGTTGATTCGCGCGATGTCGGCCTTTGCCCTCAGGTTCGATACGGTGTTGTCGACTTCCGGCGCGTCGATCTCGCAGAGCAGATCTCCTTCCTTCACGCGCTCGCCGA
>JAQUAR010000233.1 GCA_028687155.1 Methylacidiphilaceae bacterium
CGATCCTTCCCCACCTTTTGGGAGATCGCCTCCTGGGTCAGGGAGAATCTTTCCTGGAGAAGGGCGTACCCCCGGGCCTCCTCCAGAACGGGAAGATCGCTGCGCTGGAGATTCTCGACCAGTGCGAGCTCGAGCATCTCCTGGTCGCTCGCGGGACGGACGATCGCAGGCACCTCGGAAAGCCCCGTGCGCTTGGCCGCTCGCCACCGGCGTTCGCCTGCGATGATCTCGTACTTTTCCCCTGCCCGGCGGACGATGAGCGGCTGAAGAATCCCGCGCTCCCGAATCGAGCCTGCCAACTCTTCGAGGGCTTCTTCCGTGAAGGTCTTTCTCGGCTGATAGGAGCTGCTGACCAGCCGGTCGATCGGGAGGCGCTCAATGCGCTCTCCGCTCTCGCGATCCGGCTCCGGAGCCGCGATGCCGCTCCGCGCCAGAAGCACGTCCAGCCCACGGCCAAGCCCTCTCTGTGCCATAAATCTCCGCCGCTCTCTCCTGAGCTCGAAGCCGGGAGTTTGCGCCGGAACGTCCGTCCTGGCAAGGGAAGAGGTGGCCGAAGGGTACAACCTGAACCGATCCGATCCTTCTTCACTCTTGCGGACGCTCCGCCGCTGTGGCATCAAAAAGAGAAGCGGACCGCGCGGTTAGCTTAGCGGTAGAGCGCTCGCTTCACACGCGAGAGGTCATAGGTTCGATCCCTATACCGCGCAGGAAACGCAACCGCGAAGGAGCTAGTCTCCCTCCTGCTCGCCGATCTCGTAGAGTTCCTCCCGAATTTCGCGTATCTTGCCGCTCAGCGCATCGATTTCCACTTCCCGCTCTCCGCCTCCGCCTCGCGGGACGATCTCCACCTCGTAAACCGGCGTCCCCTCTCTCTCCAGCTTCCGCTCCACCTCCTTCACCCTTCCAGGAACCTTCTCGAGCGCGATCCGACGAGCCTCCTCCGAGGAGACCTTCGCTCCGTTCTCGAAAGCCGGATTTCCCCTTCCCACCGTTTCCTCGGTTTCCACCAGATGCCCGGTCCGGGCATTGACGAGGACCTTCCACTCCTTTCCCGCCCGATCCTTGATCTCAAACTTGTAAAACTTCCCTCCCTGCTCCTCCCGCTCGATTGCCATCTCCCGGACCTTTCCCGGCTTCTCGGCCAAGGCGGTTTTCAAGCAGGTCTCGAAATCGCTCTGGGCAGCCCGCAGCGGTGCCGTCCCAGCCAGGACTCCGATCATCACCGCCACCACTCCCGCTTGCTCCCTGATTTTCATTTTTCCTCCCGGGGCTCAGCTCGGCTTCCGAGCGCTGGCCGCCCTTAAGGAAAGGATCGCTTCGTCCTCCCCCAGCTCCTCGTGAAACCGGATTTGGCAGCCCAGGCCAAGGCAGATCCGTTTCATCCGCTCGTTTTCGGGCCGGATCCTGCCGATGATCCATTCCAGACCCTCCCGTTTACCGATCGCCGCAAGCCGCTCCAGGAGGAGGCGACCGATCCCCTTGCGCTGCCACCGGTCCGCCACCAGAAGGGCAAACTCTGCGCTCGAGAAGCCGTGGAGCTTTTCCAAGCGGCCGACCGCGACAATCCTCCCCGCCTCCGGATGGGGAGGAAGAACCTCCGCCACCAGCACCGTCTCGATGTTGTAGTCCGCCAGGCAGATCCGCGCAAGGCGCCCATGCGCGATCCTCTGCTCCAGTTTCAGATGCTCGAAATAGCGGGAAAAGACGCTCTCCTCGGAGAGCTCCCGATGAAACGCGATCATCTGCGGCTCATCCTCGCCCCGGATCGGCCGCAAGCGCAGAAAGGTCCCGTCGCCCAGCCGGACGGTTTCGATCTGTTCGACCGGATAGGGGCGGATCGCGGGGCGAGGGAGCTCCTGCGGCAGCGTACCACGAGGAGAGAGCACCATCCGCGCATCGAGGGCACTGACCCGCGCGTCGCCGGAGGCAAGGAGCGGGTTGATGTCGATCTCTCGAATCCGGGGAAGGGCGAGAACCAGCGCACCAAAGCGAATCAGGATCTCTTCGAGAACCTTCCCGTCGACCGGAGGGATGCCGCGCATCCCGCGGAGGGCGCGGGCGATCCGCGTCCTCTCGATCATCCGTCTGGCCGAGGTGGTGTTGAGCGGGGGAAGTCCCATCGCTCGATCCTCCAATAGATCGACAAAAATTCCTCCCGCTCCAAAGACCAGAAGAGGTCCAAGCTGCGCGTCGGTGGCACTGCCCAAGAGGAGCTCGATCCCTCGCTCGGCAACCATCGTCTGGACCGTCACCCCGAGAAAAGCATCGGCTCCGGCATGGGCGATGGCGGCGGCACGAATCTCCCGGAAGGCGACGCGAACCGCCGCCTCATCTTCAGTCCCGAGGCGTACGCCCCCGACGTCGCTCTTGTGGGTGAGCTTGTGGGAGCGGAGCTTCACGGCTACCGGGAAACCGAGCGACTGGGCTGCCGTTACGGCCTCCTCCTCGGTCGTCGCCTGACGGGTGGGGACCACCGGGATCCCAAAGGCCCGAAGAATCTCCTTCGACTCCCATTCGTCGAGCAGGACCCGATCCTCCTGGTCCGCCCGGTTGAGGAGCTCCTCGCAGCGGACGACCGCCGAGCCCAACGTCTCGGGGTCGACCAGCAGGCGGGGAGTCTCGTAAAGGAGCTCCAGGTTGCGCTGCTGCTGCCAGATCAACGCAAAGGCCCGCGCGGGCGCCTCCGGATAGGAAAAACAGGGGATTCCGGCCCGATGGAAGACGGCGATTCCTTCCTCCACTGCCTCCCCACCCATCCAAGCGGCAAGAACGGGCTTCCCGTAGTCTTTCACTGCTTCGCAGAGGCACTCTGCGGTCCGCGTCGGCTCCGTCATCGCCTGCGGACAGAGAAGGACGAGCATGCCGTCGCTTTGCGGCTCCTTTTTGAGCAGCTCCGCCGCTTTCCGGTAGCGATCGGCGTCAGCATCCCCGAGGAGATCCACCGGATTGTTGTGACTCCAGCTCGGAGGGAGGATCCGGTCGAGCTCCTGCCGGGTCTCCTCGGAGAGGGGGGCGAGCTCGCCTCCGGAAAGAAGCAGGGCATCGGTCGCCAGAACGCCCGCTCCTCCGGCATTGGTTAGGATGGAGAGGCGGGGGCCGGCGGGCCGGGTGTTTCCGCCCAACGCCTCGGCCAGAGAAAAGAGCTCTTCGACCGTCTCCGCGCGAATCACGCCCACCCGTTGGAAGGCCGCCTCGAGCGCTTCGTCGCTCCCGGCAAGCGACCCCGTGTGCGAGAGGGCAGCCCGCGCTGCCGCCTTCGTCCTTCCCACCTTGAGAACGACCACCGGCTTCTGAGAGCCGATTGCCCGGGCGGCCGAAAGGAAGGAAGCCGGATCGCCGATCGACTCCATGTAGAGGACGATGCTCCGGGTTCTCGAATCCTCCGCCAAAAAAAAGAGGATATCGCCCCAATCGACGTCCGCCATCGACCCAAGGGTAAAGAAAGAGCTGAAACCGATCTTCTCCCGAAGGCTCCAATCGAGGATGGCGGTCCCGATAGCACCGCTTTGGCTCAAGAAGGCGATGCTTCCCGGCAGAGAAATCTGCGAGGCAAAGGTGGCGTTGAAACCTGCGTGCGGGCGCATCAGACCCAAGCAGTTCGGACCGATCACGCGCAA
>JAQUAR010000234.1 GCA_028687155.1 Methylacidiphilaceae bacterium
GGGGAAGGAGAAGCGCAAAAACTCTTCTCTGGGCAAAAGCTCGCCATCGGCATCCCAATGATCTTCCGCTCCGAAATCTTCCGCTTGGCAGGGAGGGCTGCCGTCGGGTCCGCCCGGCGGCTCCCGACGAAACGACGCAAGCAGCCGCTTTCGTCGCTCGGGGCCGCCCGCGCCTTCCCACGTCAGGGTTTGCAGCTTTTCCGCAAAGAAGCCGAAACGCCGATAGAGGAGATCCAGAAGACCCAGAAGGGTCATCCCCTGCCCGGCCGCCCATCCCGCCGTCTCGACGAGTTGAAGAGCCGCCGCATTGCCGTCTTTCTCGCGCACCCGGTCGGTGGAGAGGCTCCCGTGGCTCTCTTCTCCGCCGAAGACAAGCCAGCGGCAATCCTTTGGGTCTTTCTCCGCGATCTCCTCGTACCGGCGAAGTTTCGCCGCGATGTATTTGAAACCCGTCAGGGTCTCCACGCAGCGGACGCCGTAGTTCTCGGCGATGGATCGGAGCAAGTCGGTCGTGACCAATGTTTTGAGGAGAACGGGCGTTCCGGGGAGGGGACCTACCGCGCGACGAGCAGAGGTCTGCTCGCACCGGTAAAAGGCGAGCAGGGCGCCGATCTGGTTGCCGGTCAGGATGCGCCATCCAAGGGAGGGCTCATAGGTCGCCGCACCCAGGCGGTCGGCATCCGGATCGGTCCCCAGGACGAGATTGGCGGCCTCCGCTTGTGCTTGTTCGATCGCCTGCGCGAGCGACCGTGGATCTTCCGGGTTGGCCGAAGAGACGCCGGGAAACCGGCCGTCCGGCGTGCTTTGGCTCGCCACGAGGGAACAGGAGATCCCTTGGCGGGCGAGGAGCCGGGGGACGGTGCGCAGCCCGGCCCCGTGCAGAGGGGTGTAGACCACGTGGATCGACTGACGCGCCTTCCGGATGGCGGCCGGATCGAGGATCGTGGATTCGATCGCCTCGAAGTAGGCCTGATCGCAATCGTCTCCGAGTCGGCGAATCGTCCCGGAGCGGTTTCCCTCCGGACTTTCGGCCGACAGGCCGACTCCCTCGATCGCCCGGCTCACCCCTTCGGCCGCCCCGGAGGTGATCTGGCTGCCGTCGCCGAGATAGATCTTCATCCCGTTATCCCAAGGCGGGTTGTGGCTTGCGGTGACCATGACGCCCGCGTCGGCCGAGAGCCGCCGGATGGCGAAGGAAAGTGCCGGGGTGGGGCGCTCTTCGGGAAAGAGCCAGACCACGAAGCCGAGGCTCTGGAGGGTTTCGGCGCAGACGACGGCAAACGAGGCGGAAAAGAGGCGGGTATCGTAGGCGATGACGACGGAGATCGGGCGTTTGGCCGACAGGCGCAAAAGATAGTTTCCGAACCCGAGCGAGGTCCGGCGAACCGTCCTTTCGTTCAGCATCCCGCTTCCGACCGCCGGGTAGCGCGGAGGGTCATCTGGTTGGGCACCCCCCCGCTCCGCCGCCGTGGAAAACCGACCGATCGTCCTGCTGCGAATCCCTCCGGTCCCGAAGAAAAGGGTCGTTCCGAACCGCTGCTCGATCTCCTCCCACCGTTCGGCGGCAAGCAGCTCGATCACGCTCTCCCGCTCGATCGAGGAGAGGTTGGGAAGGGCAAGGAAGTCGCGGAGACTGGTCCAGGTGGCCGAGGAAAGCTTCTCTTGCGCTTGCGCGGGCAAGAGCGAGGAGGAGGAAGGAGGGAAAGTTTCAGGAGGCCGCACTGGGTGGACACCCTACCGGTCAGGAAGGCCGGTGACAAGAGGCTGGCCTCAGTGAGCCTCCCCAAGGAAGGAGTCGGCATTCATCCGAGGATGGCCCTCCCGCCACTCGCCAGACGAGGGAATTCTCTTGTGAGAAAACAATTGGCGAACGAGACCTCTCTCCATTATCTTGATTCGAAAAAAAGAAAAGCGATGCTCGATCAGGAGAAGAAACAAGAAATCATCACAGGGTTTCGTTGTCACGACAGCGACACAGGGTCGGCAACCGTTCAGGTAGCCCTCCTTACCCGGAGAATCCAGCAACTCACCGATCACCTTCGACAGAATCAGAAGGATCATAGCTCGAGGCGTGGCCTCTTGCAGATGGTGAGTCGCCGGCGCAAGCTGCTCGATTACTTGAATCGGACGGAGCCCGTCAGCTACCGCGACCTGATTGGTCGACTGTCGTTGCGCAAGTAGCCGTTGCTACGGGAGCAGCGGAGCCCTGCATGAGGGTTCCGACGTGTCGCAGAGAAGAAAGGATTAGGAATGGAACTTCCAGTACGCGTATCGGTGGCTTGCGGAGAAGCGCCGATCATTTTACAGACGGGTGCCCTGGCGAACCTTGCGGACGGCGCGGCGGTGGTTAGTTGCGGCGAGACCGTGGTCTTGGCGACCGTGGTCTCCACGAAGTCGGTCAAGCCGGAACAGGATTTTTTACCCCTCCAAGTGGAGTACCGGGAGCGAGCAGCGGCCGCCGGCCGGATTCCGGGAGGCTATTTCCGGCGGGAGGGGCGTCCCACCGAGAAGGAGATCCTTACGGCGCGGATGATCGATCGGCCTCTTCGGCCTCTCTTTCCGAAGGGGTATTTTTACGAAACGCAGGTCATTATCGCCCTGCTCTCTGCGGATGCTCAAAACGACCCTGACATTCTGGCGATCAACGCCGCATCCCTTTCGCTGATGGTTTCGGACATCCCGTTTGCCGGTCCCGTGGGCGCCGTGCGTCTGGGGCGGCTGGAGGGGAAGTGGGTGATCAATCCTACTCACCGGGATCGCGAGTTCAGCGATCTGGACCTCGTCTACGTGGGAACGGAAACCGAGGCGCTCATGATCGAAGGGAGCGCTCGGGAACTGCCGGAGGCCGACTTCCAGCGCGCCCTGGAGGTAGCCCAGGGGGCGATCGAAGGACTGATTCGGAGCCAAAAGGAGATTGCCTCCAAGGTAGGGCGAGCAAAGAGGAGTTACAGCTGCCTGGTGGCGGACCCGCAGATCGTGGAGTTCTCTCGTGAGATTGTGGGAAGCCGGCTGGAAGAGGCTCTCTACCTGCCCCAGAAGCAGGAGCGGGAGACCGCCTTGGATTCCCTGAAGGCCGATCTGACTGGCAAGCTCCGCGAGCGCTTCCCGGCGGCTACCGACGCGGACATCGCAAGGGCGTTCACCAAGCTGCAGCAGCAGCTCTTCCGGCACCGGGTTTTGGAAGAAGGGAAGCGGTGCGATGGGAGGAAGTTTGACGAGATCCGGACGCTATCGGCGCAGACCGGCATTCTTCCCCGGGTCCACGGAACGGCGCTGTTCGCTCGCGGGGAGACGCAGGCGCTCTGCATGGCGACCCTGGCCTCGCTGAGCGAGGCACAGGAGATCGACGCCTATGGCGGCGGGGAGACGACCAAGCGGTTTCTCCTGCATTACAACTTCCCTCCCTTCAGCGTAGGAGAGGTTGGCCGCATCGGAGGGCAGAGCCGCCGCGAAATCGGCCACGGCGCGCTGGCGGAGCGTTCACTGCTTGCCGTGCTGCCGGATGAAGAGACTTTCCCTTACGCGATCCGCTGCGTTTCCGAGATCTTGATGTCCAACGGATCAACCTCGCAGGGTTCCGTCTGCGCCAGCTCGCTGGCCCTGATGGATGCC
>JAQUAR010000235.1 GCA_028687155.1 Methylacidiphilaceae bacterium
TTGAGCCCATCAGTCTTGCTCCCAGCGAGTTGGGAGGCCTAAGAGAAATCATCGCGGAGATTTCGGGCGAAGGAGCCTACCGGCAGCTTCGCTTCGAGAGCGGGGTACACAGGGTGCAACGGGTGCCGGCGACCGAATCACAAGGCCGCGTCCACACGTCGACGGCGACGGTGGCCATTCTTCCGGAAGCGGAAGAAGTCGACGTTGTCCTCAAGCCGGAGGAGCTCAGAATTGAGGTCTGCCGAGCGGGAGGCCCCGGAGGCCAGGGAGTGAACACCACCGATTCGGCCGTCCAGATTCTCCACATGCCCACCGGGCTGATCGTCCGCTGCCAGGAGGGCCGATCGCAGATCAAGAATCGAGAAAAGGCGATGACCATCCTGCGCACGCGACTCCTCGCGCAAAGACAGCAGGAAGAAAGAGCCCGTCTCTCCTCCGAACGGCGCGGCCTCATCGGCAGCGGAGACCGTCACGAGAAGATTCGTACGTATAATTTCCCCCAGGATCGACTCACCGACCACCGAATCCCGGTCACGTTCCACGGTCTGGCTTCCGTTTTGGAAGGGAACATCGAACCGCTCCTCGAAATCTTAGCGGCAAAGGAGATGGAAGCGCGCCTTGCCGTGGAGGAAGCGGCGGCCGCCTCCTCGCGCGCGACACCGTGACCCGGCTCGGACTACTGCGGCAGACGATCGACCGCTTGAGCCAGGCTGACGCCGAATCTCCCCGTAGCACCGCGCAATGGCTCTTGGCCGAAGCCCTCGGCGTCGCACCGCTCTCGCTCTATGCGGAGCGAGACGAACCGATCCCATCCGCTTGCCTCCGCCAAGTCCAAACATGGACCGCTCGCTGCGCGGAGGGAGAACCGCTTGCCTACGTCCTGGGATATGTCGACTTTGCCGGGCAGCGCTTCCGAGTCACCCCCTCTACCCTGATCCCCCGGCCCGAGACCGAACTCCTGTTGGAGGTCGCCACTCGACTCGCGGAGACCCTTCCTCCTGGGCCGGTCCTCGACGTCGGGACCGGGAGCGGAGCGCTGGCCATCTCTCTGGCGCGCAGAGCATCCGGACGTCATGTCTACGGCTCGGACATCGATCCCTGCGCCCTCGCCGTTGCCGAGGCAAATGCGCAAGGCTTGCCGAATCTCTCTTTCTATCGAGCGGACCTGCTGAAGCCCAAGCCGGAAGCCGAGTTTGCCTTGATCGTCGCCAACCTTCCCTATATTCCCACGAGCTCTCTAGCTCGACTGCCGAAAAATGTACAGCGCGAGCCCCGCAAGGCGCTGGACGGAGGTCCCGATGGGTTGCTTCTCATTCGCTCACTGATTACCCAGGCAGCCGGGCGCTGCCGTGCCGTCGCCCTGGAGGTGGGTGACCACCAGGCGGACCCTGTGCGCAGGCTTCTCGAGCAAGCTGGTTTTTCCTGGTCGGGATCGCTACAAGACTGTTCGGGGATGGATCGCATCGTGATTGGAGAATCTCATGGATAAATTTGCCATTCGTGGAGGAAATCCTCTTCGCGGATCCATTCCCATCAGCGGCTCCAAAAACTCCTCGCTTCCCATTCTGGCCGCGACTCTCCTGACGGGGGAGCGGTGCGTTCTCCATCGGGTTCCCGATCTGAGCGACATCCGCACCATGCTCGACATCTTGCGCTATCTCGGCGCAGAGGTCTCCTTTTCTCCGGGCACAGTGATCGTGGAGGCACGGAAAGTCGCGTGGGAGGCGCCGTACGATTTAGTGCGCCGGATGCGCGCCTCGGTCTGCGTCCTTGGCCCACTCCTCGCCCGGTGCGGTCGAACCAAAGTCTCCCTGCCCGGAGGATGCGTGATCGGCGATCGGCCGATCGATCTCCATCTCCGCGGACTGGAAGCGCTGGGGAGCCGGATCACCCTTTCCAAGGGATACGTCGTTGCCGAAACCCCCGGCCTCGCAGGCAGTCGGTTCTCCCTTCGAGGCCCTCACGGCTCCACGGTCCTGGGAACAGCCAATGTGATGATGGCCGCATGCCTCGCGCGCGGAACCACCATCATCGAGCACGCCGCCTCGGAACCCGAAGTGGGCGATCTGGCGACCTTCCTCCGCTCCATGGGGGCACAAATTCGGGGAGACGGGACCGGCCTGCTGGAGATCGAGGGGATCGACCAGTTGCATGGCGCGGAACACACGGTCGTCTCGGATCGGATCGAAGCGGGAACCTTCGCGGTAGCAGCCGCAATCACCAGAGGCGATCTCCTGCTCGAAGAAGCTCCGGTCGAACAGATGCAGAGCACCCTCTCCGCTTTGCGGGAAGCCGGGGTCTCCGTGGAGGCGGAGACGAGCGGCCTTCGCGTCTCTGCAAAAGCCCCTTTGCGTCCGTTCCAACTCAGGACGAGCACCTATCCGGGCTTCCCGACCGACATGCAGGCACAGTTTTGCGCACTGGCCGCAACCGTGCCCGGACGGAGCGAGATTGCGGACGACATCTTCCCGAACCGCTTCATGCACATCAGCGAGCTCAAGCGCATGGGTGCGTGTGTGGATCTCTCGGAAAACAGGGCCCTCATCGACGGAATTGCCCGGCTGAGCGGAGCTCCCGTCATGGCATCGGATCTACGTGCTTCCGCGGCCCTCGTTCTCGCCGGGCTCCAGGCGGAAAACACCACGATCGTCAACCGCGTCTATCACATCGACCGCGGATACGAGCGGATCGACGCCAAGCTGCGCGCCGTCGGGGCCGATGTCGAGCGGCAACGGTAATCATCATGGCTCCCCCCAAGGCACTCTACCCTGGCACCTTCGACCCGATCACCTTCGGCCATCTCGACATCATTGAGCGGGCGCAAGCCCTCTTCGACGAAGTGGTGGTGGGCGTGGCCGCGCAATCGACCAAGACACCCCTTTTCCCCCTCGCCGAACGTGTCCGGCTCGTCGAAGAGGCGGTCGCCTCCTTCCCCCGCCCCGTATCCGTCCTTCCCTTTCACGCGCTCACCGTGCAATTCGCCAAGGAGCAAGGGATTCACGCCATCATCCGCGGGTTGCGAGCAGTTTCCGATTTTGAATTCGAGTTTCAGCTCGCGCTCATGAACCGGAAGATCGCACCAACCATCGAGACGGTCTTCCTAATGCCAAGAGACTCGTTCATCTACCTTAGTTCGTCGCTCGTCAAAGAAATCTCCCGTCTGGGAGGATCGGTCTCCTGCTTCGTACCTAGGACGGTGGAGGAGGCTCTGCGCAAGAGGCTGCTGACAGGCTTCAGCGGCTGATCAGATCGTCCAAGGCGTCATCCACCCGAATGTCGATGAGTTTCCAAGACTCCTCGGGCCGATAATAGACAAATCGCCAGCGCAGCGGCTGAAGCTCCAGGTCCAACAGATAGGTCACCACGAAGAGACGGCTGCCGACCGCTCGTGTATCGTACGGTTCAAAGCCGGTCGCTTTGCCGTAATAGGTAAACGCTTGCGCGGTCTTATCCATGAGGACCGAGACGTTGTCATGCCGGCTGCTGAGGCGGCTGGCGACAAGCAGTTCTTGGAACGCCCTCTGAATTTCTCCCGCCAGAAGATCCTTAAAAAACCGCTCGATCGGCGCCCGTATCTC
>JAQUAR010000236.1 GCA_028687155.1 Methylacidiphilaceae bacterium
ACCTGTCCTCCTTAACTCATCCGACAATGAGGAGTTCGACCGCACCGTTTTGGCTGCGGCTCGCCAGGTGGAAACGGTGGGAGAGCCCCGTCCCCCCGACGTGGCCGAAGCCGTTACGGTCACCTTCCGCATGGTGCATTGATTGGGTCCGTCTCGGAAGCTCGAGAGCTGCGCGGGGAGCCCTTTTCCTCCTCCTCTTGGTTTTACCTCTCCCTTCGTCCTGGAGTCAGGTTGAGGTCACCGGGGGCAAGGCAGCTGTCGCCCTGCTTCCCTTCAGCGGCCCGGAGGGGGCCAAAGCGCATGCCATCGTGAGCGCCGATTTGACCCGGACTCTCCTGATTCAGGTGACTTCGGGCGGGCGCGAGCGCTTCGAAGCATCCGCCACGGTAAGCAGCGGATCCCTCACCGGCCGCCTCGTCGACCGGCATCAAAAAACTCCGCCGGTAGAGCGCACCTTTGCCGGGGATCTGCGCAGGATCGCCCATGAGTTTGCCGATATGGTCACGCAGCAGGTCACCGGCGTCGCTGGCTTCGCGACCAGCCGCGTCGCCTTCATTTCGCAGGAAACAGGCTATAAAGAACTCTACGTCATGGACATAGATGGAGCGAACGTTCAGCGCATCACCGCAGACCGCTCGATCAGCGCCCATCCTCGCTGGAGTCACGACGGCTCTCTTCTCGTTTACACCTCCTATCGGAGCGGCTATCCTGATGTCTACATCGTGAAACTCGGCAAACGGACGCGGAGCCGAGTCGCTTTTTTCCCCGGCATCAATTCGGGCGCCGCCTTCTCCCCGGACGATCTGACCCTGGCGCTAACTCTGAGCAAGGACGGCAATCCGGAAATCTACCTCATGCCGGTGGACGGTGGGGTGCCTCGTCGACTGACGCGCAATCGGGCAACCAATACCTCTCCTTGCTGGTCTCCCGACGGCCAGGAGATTGTCTACACTTCGGACGAGCGGGGAAGCGTGCAGCTCTTTGTGATTTCCGCCCAGGGTGGATCGGCTCGCCGTCTGTTGACGGGGAATGCCTATAGCTCCGAGCCCGACTGGTCTCCGGATGGCAAAAATATCGCCTATGCCGCCCGGATCGCCGGCGAATTTCAAATCGGCGAGTACGCCCTCTCGTCGGCAACAGCGGTCGTGCTGAGCAGCGGCGGGGGGGAGGATCCGTCCTGGACGCGGAACTCTCGCCACCTGGTGTTTGCCCGCGGGGGTTCTCTCTATCTCATGGATTCGGTCTCCAGACAGACCGCTCCTCTTCCGAGCAGCCTTTCCCGCTGCTCCGAACCATCCGTCTCCCCTTGAACTCGCATGAACTCCTTACCGATCCTCCGCCGCGCGGGTCCGATCCACCACTCCCCCGGACTCTTTCTTTGGCTGGTGCTCCTCGTCTCTCTTGCGAGCTGCGCCAAGCCCAAGAAGAGCGGCGGAGTCTCCGCGCCGGAGGAGGAATCCCTCACCACCTCTCCACTGCCCAGCCGCGGAGACTTTAATCCGGAGACCGATGTCAACTATGCTCCGCTTCACGCCGAGACGGTCTATTTTTCCTTCGACAGCTCGGCCATTCCGAGCGGAGAGCGAGGAAAGCTGGAAAAGGCGGCTCAGTGGATGACCGAAAACCCGGACAGGTTGCTCCTCTTGGCAGGCCATTGCGACGAGCGGGGGACGGAGGAGTACAATCGAGGTCTCGGAGAACGGCGGGCCCTCGCCGTCCGCGAATATCTCATTGGCCTCGGCATCTCGCCCCAGCGACTTCATACAATCAGCTATGGAAAAGACCGACCGGTGGCGCCCGGCCACAGCGAAGCGGATTATATCCGGAATCGGCGGGTCGAGATGGGGGTGATTGAAAAGTAGTCTGCCTGGCTCACAAGCATTCTCTTGCGGCGGCCGGATGCCGCAATCTTTGTCGCCCGCGCCGACTTGCGGTATCATGCGAGGGTGGACGAGCTCTTCCCGATCGCAAGCATCACCGCATCGCCCGTTCCGGAGACCGCGCCCTTGGCGGTACGACTGCGGCCGCGCGGCCTTGAGGAAATCGTGGGGCAGGAGTCTCTGCTCGCTCCCGGGAAGCCGCTGCGCCGCCTCGTCGATGCCGACCGGCTTGGCTCGGTGATTCTCTTCGGCCCTCCGGGCAGCGGTAAAACGTCTTTTGCCGAAGCGGTTTCTTGCGCGACGAGGCGGCCTTTCGCACGGCTCAACGCCGCCGATTCGGGCGTGCCCGAGCTGCGAAAGATCCTGGAGCGCGCTTCTCTCCATTTTTCGAGGCGGGGAGAGCCGACGATCTTGTTTCTCGATGAAATCCACCGCTTCAATCGTGCGCAGCAGGACTCCCTGCTTTCCGGAGTAGAAGAGGGGGCGATTCGCCTGATCGGGGCGACCACGCATAACCCGTGCTTCGCTCTGAGCGCTCCTCTTCTTTCCCGATCGCAGGTCTTCGAGTTTACCCCCCTGTCTGCGGCTCAACTGGATCGGATCCTCTCCCGGGCTCTGGAGGATTCCGAGCGCGGTCTCGGCCGTTTCCGGTGCCGACTCGATCCGTTGGCCCGACAGCACCTCCTTGCCACGGCGCAGGGGGATGCGCGACGGCTCCTCAACTCCTTGGAGGTGGCCATTCTTTCCACCCCGCCTTCTCCCGAGGGGATCATCGAGATCGACCTGGAAGCCGCCGAGAATTCATGTCGGAGGAAGATGCCTCGCTACGATCGGGACCAGGACGAGCACTACGACACGATTTCGGCATTCATCAAGTCGGTTCGGGGGGGAGACCCGGATTCGAGCCTCTACTGGCTTGCGAAGATGCTCGTCGCCGGAGAAGATCCACGATTCATCGCCCGCAGGCTCGTGATCCTGGCAGCGGAAGACGTCGGACTTGCCGAGCCATCGGCTCTCCCCCTCGCCGTCGCCGTCTGCCAAGCGGTGGAGCAGATCGGGATGCCGGAAGGCCGAATTCCCCTGGCGGAAGCGGTGATTTATCTGGCCACGCTGCCGAAGAGCAACTCTGCTTATGCGGCGATCAATCGGGCGATCGAGGCAGTGGAGAAAGGAGAGACCGTTCCGGTTCCTCCCTCTCTCCGTGACGCTCACTACGTCGGCGCGGCCCGTTTAGGCCGCGGAGTCGGCTACCAATACAGTCATGACTATCCCGAGGCGATCTCTCCACAAAACTATGGAATCGTTCCCGGCCGCTTCTACGAGCCGATCCATCGTGGCGAGGAGAAGGAAATGGCCGAGAGGCTGAAGCGGTGGCGGGCCCTTCGCTCACCAACGACCCGGGAGCCGGAGGGGAGTCCCTCATCTCCCCAAAAGCAGTAGTCCGCATGCGTCCATTCGATCCCGTCTCGACATTTTTCTTGGTGGAGCGGGCCATGCTCGCTGAAGATATTCCTACCTGTCTGCATTTGCGCCTATGACCTGGCGCTCTCCTTTTTGGTTTATCCTTGGAGTTCCCCTCTTAGCCGCCGCGGCGATCCTCCTCCGGCGCTCGAGAGGCAATTCCCCGATGGGGAGGCCCTTCCTCCGTCTGATTCCGACA
>JAQUAR010000237.1 GCA_028687155.1 Methylacidiphilaceae bacterium
TCCCGATCTGAGGGCAAGAAGGCGATCGTGGAAGGATTGGCCCAGGTGATCGCGTCCGACAACGTGCCCGAGATGCTGCGGGTGAAGGGGGTGATCACCGTCGATTTGGCGCTCATGGTGGCCGGCACGAAATACCGGGGTCAATTCGAGGAGCGCATCAAGGCCGTGATGGAGGAGATCCGACGAAGCAAGAACGTGATTCTTTTCATCGACGAACTCCATACCATCGTCGGAGCCGGCTCGGCGGAAGGAGCCATGGATGCTTCGAACATTATCAAGCCGGCTCTTTCCCGCGGCGAGCTTCAGTGCATCGGGGCCACGACCCTGGCGGAGTATCGGAAGTATATCGAAAAGGACGCGGCGCTCGAGCGCCGGTTTCAGACGGTTCTGGCCGAAGCCCCTTCTTCGGAAGAGGCCGTGCAGATTCTTCACGGGCTCAAGCCGAAGTACGAAGCCCACCACAAGGCGCATTTCACCGATGCCGCCATCGAGGCCGCTGTCCACCTCTCCGAGCGTTACTTGACGGGGCGTTTCCTGCCGGACAAGGCAATCGACGTGATGGATGAAGCGGGGGCGCGTGCCCGGATCGCCTCCACGATGCGGCCGCCCAACGTCAAGGAACTCGAAGCGGAGCTTGCCGAGGTTCGGGCCCGGAAGGATGAGTGCATTAAGCTTCAGGATTTTGAGAAGGCGGCGGCTCTTCGGGATAAAGAGCGAGAGAGCAAGGAGCGCCTCGAGCATGTCCTTAACGAGTGGAGGCAGCATCGCGACCAGAAGGAAATCGTCATCACGGAAGACGACATGATGCAGGTGGTCGCCAAGTCGACCGGCATCCCGATTGCCCGCATCACGGAGAAAGACCAGAATCGCTTTCTTCGCATCGGAGAGGATCTCAAGGGGCGGGTGATCGGCCAGGACGAGGCGATCGACGCGCTGGCGCGCGCCCTGCAGCGCTCTCGCGCCGATCTCAAGGATCCGAAGCGACCGATCGGCTCGTTCATCTTTCTCGGCCCGACAGGCGTTGGCAAGACCATGCTTGCCAAGACATTGGCCGAGCAAGTCTTCGGAAGCGCCGACGCGCTCATCCAGCTCGACATGAGCGAGTACATGGAGAAGTTCAACGTCTCCCGGCTGGTGGGAGCACCTCCAGGATACGTGGGCTACGAGGAGGGCGGGCAGCTCTCCGAGAAGGTGCGGCGGCGTCCCTACAGCGTCGTCCTCTTCGATGAGATCGAGAAGGCGCATCCGGATATCTGGAACGTTCTCCTCCAGATTTTGGAGGATGGGATCCTGACCGATAGCCTGGGGAGGAAGATCGACTTCCGGAATACGATCGTCATCATGACTTCCAATGTCGGAGCCGACATGGGGATCAAGCAGGGTGTCCTGGGCTTCACCGCAAAACGCGACGAGGCGGGGTATGGACAGATGAAGGAAAAGATGATCGAATCGGCCCGAAAGACCTTCAAGCCCGAGTTTCTCCATCGAGTCGACGACCTTGTGGTCTTCCGCTCCCTCACTCGAGAGGACATGGTGAAGATCGTCTCCCTCGAGGTCGAAAAGGTGATCTCCCGCTTGAAGAGCCGTAAGTTGGCGCTCGAGTTGACTCCGGCTGCGATCGATTTTCTGATCGAGAAGGGCTACGACCCGACCTATGGAGCACGACCCTTGCGCCGTGCGGTTGAGAAGTACGTGGAGCATCCTCTGGCGGAGGAGATTCTCCGAGGACGCTTCGACGAGGCGCAGTCGATCATGGTCGAGGCCCGGGAAGGTGTGTTGCTCTTTACTGCCGGCGGAGCCGCGAGCGCCCCAAGCGAGCCATCCGCGGCTACGACGGCCTAATCTCCCGGTGGCCGCAGCGCCGGTCGAGAGCGCGCAGAAGGGCATAGAGCGTCTGCAGACGCGGCGTCGGCACGCCCAGCTTTTGGGCACGGCGCAGCGGCTCGCCCCAAATCGCCTCGACCTCGATAGAGCGCCCGGCCAGGAAATCCACCAGGGTGGAGGGCCGGTAAGGCCCCATTCGGGCGGTGTCCGCCATCATCTGCTCCGTCCAATCTTCGGGAAGGGGAAGCTCCCTGCTCTGGGCCACGGAGGCCACTTCTTCCATCAACCCGGCGGCGAGCCGGCTCAATTCGGCATCGCGCAGGATCTCCCCGACGTCGCATCCACCCCCCGCGACCGAGATGCCATTGAAGGGGATGTTCCAAGCAAGCTTGCGCCAGCGGGCGGCCTCGAGGCTTTCGACCACCGAGCAGGGAACTCCCGCCCGCTCGAACCGTAGGGCAACCTCCTGCAGGAAGCCCTCCCTAGCCCCACGGTAGGTTCCGAGCTCGATCTTGCCGAAGCCGGCGTTTTCCACCTTTCCGGGTGCCGTTCTTGTCAGGCAGCCAAAGACGATGCCACCGAGTACGGGATGGTTGGGGAAGACTTCCGCCAGCCACTCCTCGTTGCCCAGGCCGTTTTGTAAAGCCACAAGCACCGTCTGCGGCTGAAGCAAAGGGGGCAGCAGCTCTCGCAGGGCTTCTCGCGCCGTCGCCTTGAGCGCGATGAGGACAAGGTCGCACCGCCCCATCTCTTCGGTCCGGCGGAATCCCCGAACCGGGAAGAGGTGGAAGGACTCCTTCCCCTGCTCCTCGATCCAGAACCCGCGCTAAATGACGGCTTCCCAGTCGCTGCGGAGGAGAAAAACGACCTCGCTCCCGGCGCGAGCCAGCAGAGACCCGTAGTAGGCGCCCACCGCGCCCGCCCCGACAACTCCGATCTTCATCCGAGCAAGACACCGCCGCCTTTCCCAAAGGCGCCCTCGCGGGAGCTATTGGAACATGCCCGCCGGGTTCTCGCTGACCTCAATCTCTTCGATCGTTCCCCATTCGCTGCTTCCTGTCCGGATGTCGGCCACCAGCCCCCGTTGAAAGAGCGCGATCAACTGCCCGAGCTTTTCACCCGTCAGCCAGAGATCGTGGCTGATGGTCCGCATGAAGAAGCGATTGCCTGCGGTATCCGCATGAGCGAAGAGAATCCGGCTGTAGGGGAACACCCAGCTTCTTCCCGGAGACTCGATGCTGAAAAAGGCGACTCGTTCCTCCGCCTGTTGGACGCCTCCGCCTTCCGTTACCGCATGCGCTCCGTGGCTTAAAGGTTCACCGGCTGCCATGATGTTTCTGCCCCTCCTCCGTTTTCGCTTTTCCGGCTGCCGACTTGGTGAGATCGGCGGCGACGATGACGGAATCTCCCTCCTCCAGCGAATCCGGAGGATTGAGAATCACTCTCTCATCCGGCCGCAGACCTGAATTGATCTCCATCTGGTTTCCGAGGTCGTGGCCGAGCTCCACTTTCCGGAAGCGCACCTTCGACTGCTTATCCACCGTGACTAGGAAGTTCCCCTCCGACCGGTAGACGACTGCATTGACGGGCACGAGCAGCAGGGTGCTGGCGGTGGGCAGATGGAAGATCACGTCGACGTACATATTGACGACGATCTTTTGCTCGGGATTGCCGACGTCGACCTCTGTAAGAAGGGTCCGGGAG
>JAQUAR010000238.1 GCA_028687155.1 Methylacidiphilaceae bacterium
ATTTACAAGCGAAAAAAGAGAAGGGAAGGTGCCCTAACTTTCATGGAACCGCGCCCGGATACGCAACGTCCCCCGGTGTATCGGCGAGTTCTTTTGAAGCTGAGCGGAGAGGTCCTCGCCGGCCCCGACGCTCCTCTTTCGATGGAAGTCACCCAGAAGATCGCCCGCCAGGTAGCGGAGGTCTACGGCTCAGGAATCCAGATCGCGATCGTCATCGGCGGAGGGAATATCTGGCGCGGAGCGACGGGTATGAAGAGCGGACTCGATCGACCGACTGCCGATTACATGGGGATGTTGGCGACGATCATCGACGGCCTCGCTCTTCAGGGAGCCCTCGAAAGCATCGGGATCCCCACCCGCGTACAGACAGCCGTCGAGGTGAGAAACGTGGCCGAGCCCTTCATTCGAAGGAGGGCGATTCGCCATTTGGAAAAAGGGAGGATCGTGATCTTCGTGGGTGGCACCGGCAATCCCTTCTTCTCGACGGATACGACGGCGGCCCTGCGGGCGAGCGAGATCGAGGCGGAGGTGATCCTGAAGGGAACGAAGGTCGACGGAATCTACGACAGCGATCCCAATATCAATCCCGATGCTAAGCGGTTCACCCAGCTTCGCTATCTCGATGCGATTCAAAAGCGGCTCTCCGTCATGGATTCGACCGCCTTCACGCTCTGCTTGGACAACAACATCCCGATCGTGGTCTTCAATGTCTTTACGCCCGGCAACCTTCGCGCTGCCGTCTTCGGGGAGCCGATCGGTACCCGGGTCTGCGGTTAGTCCCTCGTTCTCTTGTTGCAGCAAGGGTTCTTTACCCTCAGAATGAAACAGAAAGGCAGGACATGAGCAGTTTCGACGAGATCCTTTTCCGTACCGAAGAACGCATGGAGAAAGCCATCGAGCATCTCCGGGAAGAGTTTGCCTCGGTTCGCTCGGGCAAAGCTTCACCGGAGCTCGTTTCGAACATCTCGGTCGAGGCCTATGGCTCGCCGATGCGCCTTCGGGAGTTAGCTGCCATTACCGTCCCCGACGCCCATCTTCTTCTGGTGCAACCTTGGGATCCCACCGTCGTGGATGCGGTGAGAAAGGCGTTGGATGAGGCGAAGATCGGGATCAATCCCATCGTGGATGGCAAGCTGATTCGCCTGCCCGTCCCTCCGCTTTCCGAAGAGCGCCGCCACGAGTTGATTCGGGTCGTACGCAAGATCGCGGAAGAGGGACGCGTGGCGCTGCGGGGCGTGCGCCGACATGGACTGGAGGAAGCGAAGGCCTTGCAAAAGGAGTCGGACGTGAGCGAGGACGATCTCACCCGGGCGGAAAAGGAGGTTCAAAAGCTGACCGACCGATTCATCGGCGAGGTGGATCGTCTGCTCCAGGTAAAGGAAGGCGAACTCCTTAGGGTCTAGATGTAGAGGTGCCGGCGCGATGAGCGCGAAAAAGATCCTGCTTCTGGTCGGCGATTTCGTCGAGGACTACGAGGCGATGGTCCCCTTCCAGGCTTTGCGGATGGTCGGCCACCACGTGGAGGCGGTCTGTCCCGGAAAGCGGGCTGGAGAAAGCGTCAAGACGGCGATCCACGATTTCGAGGGTGACCAGACCTATTCCGAAAAACCGGGTCACCGCTTCATCCTGACTGCCTCGTTCGAGGAGACCCTTCCCTCGCATTACGACGCCTTGGTGATCCCCGGAGGAAGGGCGCCCGAATATCTGCGGCTTAACTCTGCGGTCCTCGATCTGGTTCGTCATTTCCTCAAGAGCGGCAAGCCGATTGCCGCCATTTGCCACGGGGCCCAACTGCTTGCGGCCGCCGGAGGTCTGACGGGACGGAGCGCTACAGCGTATCCTGCGGTGGGACCAGAGGTGAGCGCGGCGGGAGGATCGTTTGTCGAACTGCCCCCTACCGGAGCGTTAGTCGACGGGAACCTCGTCACCGCCCCTGCCTGGCCCGCCCATCCGGAATGGCTGGCCCGTTTTCTCGAGCTTCTGGGGACTCGGGTGATTCCCTGAAGTCCGCCAAGGAAGACCGGAGGGCGACCGTGGGCAAAATGCGAGGAGTGGCGGCTTGGGGGCGATGCGGCAGCGTTCTGCTCGCGGGATTGTTGGCCGGCTGCGCCAATGTCGGCTATCTGCCTTCGGAGGGCCAGGGGGTTCTGCTGCCCGCCAAGCCCGGAACCAAGCAGGTGGTGGATGGCATGGACGTCTGGACGCGGGGCGGCCCCGACCGGTCGGCCTGGGTCTTGGGGACAATCGTGGAGACCCGGGGCAAGGGACCGATCGGAGGGGGCGGAACCCTCCGTGGGCTCGTCAAGCAGGCGAAGAAGCGCCATGCCGATGCCGTCGTCCTCTTGCAGAAGCAGACGCAGTGGGTGGGCGATGCGCTGTACGAGTTCGTCTTGCCCGATTGGGAGGTGAACCGAGAGGCCCTGCTCGTCCTCTACCGACGGTCCGCAAAAGCGGCGGGAGATCGGGTCCAGAAGAGGCTGCAGTAAGGCCGCGATCCTTCCACGCAGAGGGACCAAGAGTGCTGCCCTTTGGGAAGGGAACGCTTGTGAGACGGTGGTTAGGTTGATGTCGCCTGGAAAACGGACTTTGCGTTTGCATTCAGGTTATCCGCATCGTATCGAGAATGCCGTTCTAGACATCAGTGCTGCCATGGGCCTCAGCATCAAGACCGAGGAAGCCGACAGGTTAGCGCGGGAGTTGTCCCGCCTAACCGGCGAAACCATGACCGAGGCCATCACCAAAGCCATGCGCGAGCGGCTGGAACGGCTGCGCGCCGAGCAGGAGGCGAAGGGCGATTACATTGCGCGCATGAAGGCGTTCGTGCGCGAACGCGCCGGCCACTACGATCGCCGCCCGGTCACGAAGCGGGAATGGGATCAAGCTGTCGGAGACACGCCCGAAGAACTCGGCTTCCCTCCATGATTGTCGTGGATTCATCCGCCATGATCGCAATCCTGTTCGACGAGGGGGAAGCGTCTGGCTGTAGGACGCTTTCCTGACCGACTTCCGCATCGACATCGCCCCAATCGATGATCGTCTGGCGCGCGCGGCGATGAAGGCGAGGATCGATTACGGCCAGGGGTTCGGTAGACGCGGCGGATTGAACTTTGGCGACTGCTTCGCCTATGCGCTGGCCCAACAGCATTCGGCCCCGTTGCTCTATGTCGGGAACGATTTTGGCCTGACCGATATTCGTTCGGCGCTCAGCCCGGTTTCTCGCGAATCGCGGGCATAGCGGAAGGCAAATTGAACGGAAATCCTGCTCAGTCCTACCTCCCAAGGATCTCTTCCCTGCCAAAACTCCTCGCAAGCGACGCGGGGCTGCACCTCTCCCGCAAGAAAGCTCGCGCTGGTGAGAAAGGGCGGCTAGAGCCAGCCTTCCAGTGCCAGCCGGACGAGGCTGATCACGAGAGCCCCACCGACCGCCGAGCCGAAGGTGGGGACGATGAAGCCAGAGACGAGTTTTCCTGTCCAGTAGAGCAGCAGCGCGTTGATCAAGACCAGGAAGAGACCGAAGGTCAGAAGGA
>JAQUAR010000239.1 GCA_028687155.1 Methylacidiphilaceae bacterium
TTCATGGAGGCAAAGGAGGGGAAGGAGAGGTTCGGGCGCCGCAGGTAGAACCCCTCATGAGCCCGGCCGGTAGTCCCGATGCCGCAGGACAATCGCTGGGCGCGGCGCTTGGAGACGCGATCCGCTCGCCGCACGCGCCTTCCGAAGATGCGGAGAAGCTGGGCCCGATCGGACGGCTCCGCCATGCGGCCCAAGCGGCGACGGCAAAGGCCGCAGACGGACTGCGGACGGCCGGGTTGGCAGGGGAAAAGATGGAGGCAGATCTGCAGCGGTCCGTGGGGCAAGGAATTTCCGAGCTCAAGCAGCGGATGCTCGAAATTTTCACGACCCGCTACAAGCCAAGCGGCCTGGAAGGAGATGCGCAGCATCACGATTGCCAAGAGAGCAAGGAGCGCTTCGCGCAGTTGAGCCAAAGCGGACGCCTGCGACAATCGGGTTCGGAGAAGGCCCCTCCTCCGCTGGAAACCGAGAAGTTCACGCCCGAGCCTCATCGGGCTCGGGGGCCGGAGGCGCAGATCGAAGAGAAGCGCCAGATCCGGCGGGAAGGACGAACCCTGGGGGGATAGAAGATTTCGCTCGTCGTGTGGGAATCGTCCATCCCTCGCCTCGATTAGCCAGACTGAGCAGAAAACGGCGGAAATGGTCCATTGCCGCTGAAGATCAATCCTTCGGCTGCCTCCTTCATTTGAACCGCGCCCCAGAGATCTCCGATAGTCTGATAAGGGTTTTCCTCTTCGGAAAAGCCGTCCGCAAGCGGACGGAAAGTCTCCTCTACTTCCCCGGCCGCTCGCGCCACGGCCGCCACATCCTCCATCAGCGCATTGCCTCCTTTTCCGAGCAGAGGGAGATAATCCTCCAGAAAGAAGCTCGCTCCTTCATGCAAGAACCAGGCCATCATGGCGGAAACAGGAAGCGAAAATTCTCCTTCGCACTGCTGGGAGCACCAGGCGGCATAGTGCCAGAGGTAGTCGGGTGCCATGACCGAGATCGCTTGATGAATGAGGGCACTGGCTTTCAGCGACTCCTTCCAGCTGGCCGACAGGCTCCCGTAAAGGCCGATATGCTTCTCACAGAGACGCTCGACCACCCGCGATTGACCGAAATAGGCGACCACCGCCGGATAGGTCGTCAGCCAGAGCGCAAAGCTGTGGGCTCTCTTCGGGGGGAAGGCCAAGCCGATCGGCGTGCGTAATTCTGGCTCATCTAAAAGGACGAAGTAGGCCAGATTGGCCACCTCTGCCGGGATCGGAAAGAGCGGACGGTATTCGATCGGCTTGCCGCCATTGCCATTCATTCTCATGTCCTATGATATTAGGATAGAGATGCCGATCCTTCCCCAGCGAAGGGAACTTTTTCCGATGGAAGCGTCCTGCGGTGCAAGAAGCGGTCCGGCGGCGAAGACTCCGGAGGAGTTCGCCCGCCAGCTTCGTTTTCGGCGGAGCTTGCAGGAAACCTCGTCCCTTCCTCCGATCCCGCCTGGCCTCCTCTCGTTCGATGCACAATCCAGAACGGGCGCCATTGACGCGAGCTCGGTCCCTTCGGGCTGGCTCCATCTCTGGTCTCCCCTGGAGAAATGGCCCGCTCCCTTGCGGGAGGTTTATCGACAGGACGTCCTCGCGGCTTTCCCCACCCAGCGGAAGCGCGCCACTCCCGGCCTGGATGAGGTCGTGCTTTGTCTGACCGTTTCCCGGTGTCCACGAAAAGGCTTCCGGCTCGAGGAGAGAAGCTGCCTCTTCTACTGCCGGGGAATCTGCGCGCTGGCGACACTCCAGCGGCGCGCGGACGAGCCGAACCCCTCCTTGAGTCCGACGAGCATCGGCTACTACCTGGGAATCGCCCGGCAGCGCGCATCGCTTCTCTCGGGCCGCGTCCAGGCATTCCTCGAGCAGTCGATGCGGGCCAAGCGCGGATTCGGCGAACTCTGCCCTCCCGAAAATTCGGGCACGGGAGAACTACCGCAAAGCGATTGAGCCGCTTCCCCGGCGCACCCTCCCGGAGCGAATCGCCAAGCGGCCGAGAGGGGCCAAAACGCCGCCGCTCGCCAAACATAGCGCCCATTCTCCCCGGACCGCGGGATTCCCGATTCCCCCGCCCGTTGTCCTATGGCAAAGGACGTGGCCCCGCCGTCTGCCTCCCGGCACTGCTGCTCCGCTCTTCTCCTCCGGCTGCTGATTGCCGCCCTGTGGCTCTTTTCCGCGCTCTCGGCACCCGGACAGGTCATGACGGAAATTCTGCCGAGCGAAAGCCCGGCTCCCCAAGCCGCGCCCTCCGCGCCGGAAGCAAGCGCGCCCGCTGCGGCAACTCAGGGCGGCACACCAGCCAGCCTCGCCGCCGCAGCCTGCGACCCATGCCCTCCTCCTCCCACTCCCGCTGGCGCCGCCAACCAGGCTGCCCCGCAAGCGGTCGGTGGAGCAGCTTCCGCTGGGAAGACTCCGCCGCAGAACAACTCCAACGAACCACCCAACACCGATCCGCCTAACACCAAGAAAGCCCTGGTTTACCGAGGACGATCTAAGAAACCCCAAGAGCGAGCTCGCCGCTGATTTTGCGGCTCAAAACGGAATCACTCCGAACCCCTAGCTCGCAATCCGCTAACTCCTTCCCCGACAGGCCCGGCTGGGCGCTCCGCATGGGCGATCCCACGCCCACGGAAGGAATCGGCCAAGCGGCACCCCCTGCCGCCGGTGGAAGAGCGCCCTGGAACGTCAACCACCAAGCCCAGCCCATGGCGGCGGCCAACGAGCGAATCGTCGAAACCTTGGTTGACGATCTCAATGTCCAGGCCTACGCCGATGCCCACAGGAAGCCACCCCTCACCGCCGGCATTTGCCGCTTGGATTGGGAATCCGTTCTTTCGAGGTCTGGGATTTCCTTGCCCGCGCAGGATATTTTGTTCCATTCCAGTCCAGCCTGGAGGAAGAACCATGGCATAGACCAAGCCTACAGGCATGGCGATCTAGCGGCGGCCGACCCGAATTGGGTGGACATCCCGCCCAACGAAATCCAAGCCTCCTCGCTGTTTCATGTGGCCAAGGCGGGAACATCCAACCTCAGCTTTCCGGCTTTGAGGAAAGCGGCGATCCGCAAGCACCGAAAGCTTCGGAAGCCTCTGGCCATCCTTTTGGCAAGCTGGATGAGTCCGTTGATCGCCTCGATGAGACCATTGGTCACCCGGCTCTGGAAGAAAGCAAGGACGCCGTCCAGGTGCTCTTTGAGCGTCTTGGAAAGCCTTCGGAAGGGAGCAAGCCGGCTGCGGTCGGCCCACTGGAACCACCAGCGGAGCTCTTGGGGATCCTCCTGGCCGAGGATCTCTTGCAGAGCCTCCCGGAGCCCAATGGCTCTTCCCAGTCGGGGGTAGGCTGCACAAAGGGAAGCACGCAGACTCTTCTGCTCCCCGCTTCGCGTCCATTCGTTGCCTCGCAGCGCCCAGAGGCTTCCCTTCGGCAGCAGCCCCTGACGCACGAACTCCTTGCGTACTTGGTCGACCGCCTCTCCCGCCATCTGCATGAGGTGGAAGCGGTCA
>JAQUAR010000240.1 GCA_028687155.1 Methylacidiphilaceae bacterium
AGCAAGTGGGAGCGGATCTTCGTGGCGGCGGCGGGCGTCTACACCGAGCTCTGCATTGCGTCCGCCGCCGCCTACTTCTGGATCTTTCTTCCCTACGGCTTGGCGAAGAATCTCTCCTTCTCCCTGATGGTTACGGCCAGTGTCACGACCTTGACCTTCAACCTCAATCCACTGATGCGTTTCGACGGCTATTATGCACTCAGCGACTGGTTGGAGATCCCCAATCTACGGGAGAAGGCGATCGCCTTCTGCTCGGCCAAGGTGCAGCGCCTGCTCTTCGGCTACCGCAATCTACGCCAGGAAGCGGTCTACGCCGGAGTCGACCGGGGCGGGGTCTTCGTCTTCTATGCGCTCTTCGCCTACGGCTACATGGTCTATCTCATCTATGCGATCGGAGGGGTCCTCTTTGCGCGTCTGCTCCGTCCCTACGGCCTCGAACGGCTCGGCCTCTCCTTCGGCATCTTCTTCGAGGGATCCTTTGCGCTGCTCCTAATTGGGCGTGTCTTGATGGACGCCTTCTCGCCCGGGAACAAGCCGTTCCTGGTCCGAAGCGAGAACGTCTGGCTTCGCCTCGGAAAATGGGCACTGTCGCTGACCGTCGTCGTCCTGCTGCTAGGCTGGGTTCCCCTTCGGGAGAAGGTCCGCGGCCAGGGGATCGCGATGGCCATGCACTCCGAGCAGATCACGAGCCCCTCCGGCGGGACGCTCGAGAAGCTCTTTGTCCGACCGGGAGAGCGGGTAGAGCCGGGGCAGCCGCTCCTGCAACTCCGCAACGCTCCTCTGGAGCAAGAATGGAGGGAGGCACGCGCCGACTATCAGGCGTCGCTCCTTCTGCTCCCGAAGCCGGTGGAGCGGTCGGCTCCCCAGGAAAAGGAGGCGATGGGGGGCACCGCGCTGGAGGCCGCTTCGTCCCGGCTCGCGCGCCTCTCCCGGCTGCGGGAAGGACTGCTTCTGCGCGCTTCTCAGGGAGGAACGGCTGTCTTCCCGGAGGCCGTGCCGGTCGAGGGCCGCTACTTCCATCCCCAAGAGCCGATCCTTCGGATCCTCGATTGCAGCCAGCTGGTCCTCTGGATTGCGCTTCGCGAGCCCGAGGCGAGGAGGGTCGTTCCTGGCAATCCGGTCCACGGGGTCTGGGTCGGATCGGGCAGCTCCTTTCACGCCACCGTATGGCGTGTCGGCCCCGCCCGGCTTCCAGAGCGCGGATACTTGCCGGGGATGCTTGCTCTCCACGGCGGCCCGGTGCCCACCACTCCCACGGAGTCGACCGAGGAGCTCGAGAAGGTGCCGGTCTTCGTCGTCGAGGTTCTTCTGCCTAAGGGTGGCGATCCCGAGCCGCTCGAAGGCATGCGCGCCCGTGTGGCCATCGAGGTGGGCATGAGCACCATCGGCACCCGGATTCGTCGGGCGGCGACCCTCTTCTGGCTTGAGCGGGAGGGTCACTAGCGGGGTCGGCAAAGCGGGCTCCACTCCCGGAGATGAGCGCAAAATGCGACCGAAACGGACCACCATGGGAGAAAGGCCGACCCCCAGTCTATGACGATCGACGCCTCCCTCCTTCACCAGCGGACGGAGCCTGCTACGTTGGGAGAAAGGGCCTGGGTCCGCCTTCTTCCGCTCGAAGGGGGAGGATTTGCCTCCCTCCCGCAAGCGCTTCCACCACGGATCGGCGGAAGCGAATCGATGCGACAGGTCGGCTGGGCCGCCGACGTAGCCATGGCGCGCCTGAGCCGGCTCGCCTGGCAACAGGGAGGCCGGACGCCCCTTCTTCGTTCCTCCTTCCTTCACCTCTTCCAGGAGCGCCACAATCCGGCTGCCGGCTGGACGCCGTACGCCAGGGGTCCAGGGGACCGATGGGAACAAGACCCCCGAGGAGATCAGCTTTACCGAGAAGCTCTGGAAGCGGGTCTAGAAGCAGATGACAAACTGAGTTTCTGCCGCGAGCTCCCGCCGCTGCTCCACGGCATCCTTCTTCGGAACGAGGGGCGCAATCCGGCCTCCTGCGGCCGCCTTCGGCAGATCCAGACCTGGTGGCAAGCCAACGGAGAGTCCCGGAGCGAGTGCCCCTATGTTCCACCACCACCCGAATGGATCAGACCCTTGCTCGACTCCCTCGACCAGTTTCTGGACGCCCCTCTCGGCAAGCCGCCTTCACTGCTGGCGGCGCTCTTCTACTTCCAGTTCGTGGCGATCCAGCCCTTCGAGGATGGGAATCGGCGAATCGCCGGCATCCTGGCCAGCCTGCTCTGGGTGAAAAACAGGGTACTGCCCTATCCACTCCTCGATCTGAGCGGCTACTTTCTCTGGACAAAGCTAGACTGGATCTATCGCTTTCTACGGGTGATCCGTTACGGAGCTTGGGAGGAGTGGATCCGCTACTATCTGGAGGGCCTCATCCTCGAATGCCATCGCGCCTCCCTCTTGCTGGACGGGGGCGGAAAGCGGGAGTAGAAAAGCAACCGCCGCGGCGCCCAAGGTCAGCCGCCTGGCCCGTCTGGTCCGCTCAGCAGAGCGTGGCGCCGAATCGCCTCGAGCGCCTGGGCCAGTCCAACCCCCAGGTAATGGCGGACGGAGGTCGAATCGCTAATCTTGCGATCCCTGTCCCAGATGGCCAGCTTCCCTTCCGAAACGAGACCCATGAGCCCCTCCTCAATTTCCGGACGCGTTTGGCTCCCGTCGGCGAGGATCGCTACCCAGCGGCCGAGCTCATCGAGCCGGACCATTTCGTGACGTAGCGTGGGAACCAGGGCTCCGAGCCCCGGGGTGGGGGAGCGCTCCGCCGCAAGCCGAGCAGGCTTCCAGACGCAGGGATACTCCGGCAGCTCGAGGAGGATCGGGGGAGCGTCGGCGCGCAGCTCCGCCATCCCCGAGGCGAAGACCCGGAGGAGATCGGCGCCTACGGTCGGATCGGCGAGGAGCGAATCGACCGGAAGGAAGGCGGGAAAAGCCTCGCCTAAGCGCTGGAAGACCTCCTTGGTCGGTTCATGGCGGGCCACGAGAGCGACTCCGCTCGCATGGCGGAACTCGACGCTACCATCCGCGCTCTGGCGTGCATGGGTGCAGGGGCAGGCTAGGAAGAGGCCGCGGAGGCGGTCAACCACGATGTTCCGGTCGATCGGGTTTTGGGCATGCACCAAGAGCGTCTGTCGGAAGGCCCGGTTCCGCAAGAAGTCCATCAGTTGCTCCTGCCGGATGACATCCGGGCTGATCCGAGAGAGAGTCTCTGCGATCCTGGGCGGGAAGTTACCAAGGACCATCGAGGCAAAGTCGGCTTCTCCAAGATAAGAGAGCCCATGCCGTGCCGCGCGGTCCACGAACTCCGCGAAGAAGCAGGGTCGATTCTCGGCCTCGAGATGCTCGCGGCTCAGGAGAGAATCGCTCATCCCCGTCAAAAGCCCAAGCTCCTGGCGCAGGAAGAGTCCCCAGGGATTGTTCTCCGCCGGCACCGATTCGGCGAAGAATGCGGCCAGAGACCGGGCCTCCTCGATCTTTCGCCTGGGTTCTGGAATCGGGGCGGTATGGTAT
>JAQUAR010000009.1 GCA_028687155.1 Methylacidiphilaceae bacterium
CACAGAAGGAATCGGACCTTGCCACCGCCCGCGCCCAAATGGCGATGTATCGGCTCTGGGCAAAGGCGCACCAGATGGGCTTAAAGGTTGTCGCCGGGGATTACTCCTGGTCAACGCTAACCAAGTACAACGTTGCCGGACTGCATAGCCCCGGCGGGATACGAAGCCGTAACGAGGCACTGGCCGATTCGATCGCGGCGTATGCGCGCCACGGGCGGGTAACCGCCTTCCTGGGCGCTCTGCACACCGGATGGGGGGACAGAGCCCAACCCGGCGTCGGCCAGATCTTGGTAAAGAAGCACGGCGTTTTGGCCCCCTCCGTGGCAACGCCGACGATCCGGAACAAGGAGGGATATCTGGCGCTCCAGGACGAGTACCATCTGCCTCCCTACTCCTCAGCCAATCTTCAGCAGCGGAACGACGCGATAGCGCGCTTCCTTGCCTCCGATACGACCCGGGTGCTCCGGAAGGGGGGCATTCCCATCCTCGACTTCTACCCCGAGGCGATTGATCGCCTGCTAAGAAAGACAGAAGCTTCTCCGTAATCCAGGAAGAGACCTCTATTCCCAGCGCCATGGACAATGAACCTCATCGCTCCCAGAACCGCATTCCCAAAAGCACAGGAAGCCCTCGAATGCGCCACCTCCGCTCCTCTCTTTTAAGCGGCTTGAAAACCCTAGCCATGTTCACTCCGATTCTTTTGTTCCCCCTCTCCGGCTCTGGAGGAACCCTTTCTCCCCAAGCCCAGGAGATGGCCGCCCAACTCCGGAAGCTGACCGGCGCCGACACCCTCCGCTACCTCCACGACGCCGATCCCAAGGTCTTGGAGGAAGTGCTCCTCTCCCCGGGAGGAATCGTCGATATTTTGGATCCTGCTTTGCGCTGGTCGCCGGAGATGGCCGAAGCCGACAAGGTGACCTTCTCCGATCCGCCGCTGCCCGAGGCAGAATTGGGCCGAGCCTATGCGAAGATCTTGCCTTACTTGAAGGAGTTGATTCCGCTGGCCACGGCACTGCCCGCTCCTATTCTGCGCGTCCTAGACACGGCCCTGAGGGAGCAGAGTCCCGAGGACGTAGGTGTGGAACAAAACAAGTACTCGGCCGTGGAATATAACGAGATTTTGGAAGCAAATCGGTACATCCGCAATGCCGCGGAGGGCCTGGAAGCACCGCACAAGGTGGTCGAAGCGCTCGACGCTTTGGGACCCGTGATCTTTGAGCGATTTCACAGGCTGAGTATGCCGGGGGAAATGCGGCAGGCGATGGTAGACGAGTTCATCCAGACGGTCTCCTCCTGGGGCTCGGAAAAGTTTAACGAGATTCTTTCGACCCCCTATGGCGCGGCCCGCTTCCTCCAGGCGTACTCGGTATTTCCCATCGGTCCTGCCATGCCGCCCTGGTTTTCGCGAGACCTCCAGCAGTTCGTCTGGAAGCCGGTCTTTGCCAAAGCGCTGCGCCGGTTGGGCGTCAGCCTAGTGCCCGGGGGGGACCTCATATTCGGTCTTCACAGCGAGGGCGCGGCGGATGCCTTGCAGAGTGTCGCAGGTGGACTTCACGACCAGAGGATGGAGGAGCACATCATTGCGGTGGAGAACGAAATTAAGGAGGAATTCTCCGGCTATTAGCGCTGAAGGGCGAACTCCCGGGCGGGTAACCGCCTTCCTGGGCGTAGATCACACCGGATGGGGGGACAGAGCCCAACCCGGCGTCGGCCAGATCCTGGCAAAGAAGCATGGCGTTTTGGCCCCCTCCGTGGCAACGCCGACGATCCGGAACAAGGAGGAATGGCAAACTCCGCCGGCTCGTCACTCTTCCTGTGCCGGCGGGCTTTCCAGATGGCCGGTTTTTCCCGGTCGGCGTGCCGTGTATTCCGATAAGCAGCGGAGTTCCACGCGGCGCTGCACCTCGAGAAACCCGGCGGCACGCAGGGCTTCCAGAATGACCGGAGGTGGAACGCAAGCTTCAATGGTCTGGTGGTAGTAGTGCCAGAGCTCATTGCTGGCGTGAGAGCAGCCCGCGAAACGGCCCAGGAGAGGAACGAAGACGCGGAGATAGGCACGAAGAAGGGCGCGGCCCCAGACACTCGTCGGTCGAGTGACTTCGAGAAGGAGGAGCCGACCGCCGGGGTGGAGGACGCGGTAAAATTCGGCGAAGGCGACGTGGAGATTTTGGATGTGGCGCAGGGCGTATCCCATGCACAAGAAATCGCAGCATGCATCAGGAAGGGGAAGAGCCTCCGCACTCCCGCGGAGCAGGCGCAGACGTGGTTCGCGCACTTGGCTGAGCATGCCGGGACTTGGGTCGACACCCAGGACGCGCCCTTCGGGGCCGACGAGCGCAAGCGCCTCCCGCGCAAGCAGCCCGGTTCCGGTGCCGACGTCGAGCACCGTGGCCTCTGGGAGGAGACCGGCCCGTTGCAGGGCTTGATTTCGGTAGCGTGAGCCTCGGCCCAGCGCCATGAACCTTTCCATTCTCTCGTATTCGGGGGCGACTTCCTCGAAGAGACCTTGCACGTAGACCTCGCGCTGGATCCCAGCCCGGGAATAAGAGAGCAGTGGTGGGTGGGGAGGCAGCACGCCGGGGGCGCGGAAGCATTCTCCGGATTCGGAAGAGGGAGTGAGCATAAGCCTCTGGAAAACTGGTTTAAGGGCAGGAACTTCTCCCAGGGCAACGGCTCTTTGGCAAGCTTTCTGTTTGGACACTGACCCAGAATGGAGTCGAGAGGCAGGCTAACTCTTTCCCGGGCGGGCCTTGCGATGTACAAACAGGAATCGCTGGGCCTTTCGGCCCGAGGCGAGGAGACCGGACGATGGAGAGGAGAGACCCCCCGGAGGAGCGGTGGAAGGCGTTGCGGGAGCGAATAGGAACCGCCCACGCGGAGGAGGACGAGCGCTGCCGGGATGAGCTTCTCGCCCGGCTCCCCCGAAGCGAGACATTCGACCGGGAGATCGAAGAGAGGGCCGAAGGGCTGGTCGAGCGGATACGGGGGAGAGAGCAGCCGCGGTGGGTCGATCGGGTCCTGGCTCGCTATCCCCTTTCGCAAAAGGAGGGACGCCTGCTTTTGCAGCTGGCCGAGGCCCTGCCTCGCATTCCGGATGAAGGCACGGCGGAAGCCTTGCTTTCGGAGAAGCTGCTCGAAGGGGAGTGGCGCTCGGGCGTGGACGACACCCAGGACGGGATCGGCTGGGCCGCTTCCTGGGCATTGACTGCTCTCCGGGCGCTCGCCGGGTGGGAGAGCCAGACCTCCCTGCCCGGCTGGCTCCGCCGGGGGATGCGGACGCTCTCTCGTCAGTCGGTCCGCGGCGTCGTAGAGGCGATCGTCGGTCGCTTCATCCTCGCCGATGATTTCCGTGGAGGAGCAGAGCGGCTCGCCTCCCTCCGCACCGAGGGCTACCGCTTCTGCTGGGACATGCTGGGAGAGGCCGCGCGGACCAGAAGGGCGGCGGAAGACGCCCGGGATCGCTACCGGCAGGCGATCGCCTTCTTTGGGCGGACGGACGCGGGGGAAGCGGAGACCCCCGAGCTTTCGCTCAAGCTTTCGGTCCTCCATCCCCGATGGGAGCCGCTCCAGGAGGAGCGGATTGCGGAGGAGATCTATGCCACCGTTCTAGATCTCTGCCGGGAGGCCAAGAAGGCGGGCATTCGGATCGTCTTCGACGCGGAGGAGTCCGACCGCTTTTGGCCCCTTCTCCATCTCTTCCTGCGGCTTCTGGAAGAGCCGGACCTTGGGGAAGAAATAAACCTGGGAATCGTCGTTCAGGCCTATCAGAAGCGCGCCCTAGCGACGGTCGATCTGCTTTGCGAAGCCGCCGAGGAAAAAAGAAGGCGGTTTGCGGTGCGGCTCGTCAAGGGAGCCTACTGGGATGCGGAAATCCGGCGCGCCCAGGCCCTGGGCCTTCCCGGCTACCCGGTTTTTACGCGCAAGACCCTGACCGAGCTCTCCTACCTGGCGTGCGCGCGCCGATTGCTCGAGGGCTCGGGCCAGATCTTTCCGCAGTTCGCGACGCACAACCCGGCCACGGTGGCGGCCATCCTCTGCCTGGCGGAAGGACGGAGCGGAGGATGGGAGTTTCAACGGCTCTATGGGATCGGCGATCCGCTCTCCTCGGTCTTGCGTGAGGAGGGTCATCCGGTTCGCCTCTACATTCCCTTCGGCGCACGGGCGGAGCTCTTCGGATATCTGGCCCGGCGGCTCCTCGAAAACGGCGTCGGCCAAGCGGGCTTCCTGGGGCTGGAAAAGGAGCGTCCCCAAGCGATTTCCTTGAGCCGGATCGCCGGGCTGCGCCCCGTCGCCCACCCAAGGATTCCCAAGCCTGCGGAGCTGTCGGAGCCAGCCTGGAAGCGGGCGGAAGGGATCGATTGGGGAGACGGGGAGGAAGTCGAGCGGCTACGGCGCGTGATCGAGGCCGCCGCCGGCCCGGGACGGGCCTTTCCGCTGGTGGCGGGAAGCGCCGCGGGTGGGAAGGAAGAGCCGGTTCTTTCGCCAGCCGATCCGGCGCGGCGGGTGGGGAGCGTGGCCTGGACCCAGGCGAAGCAGATCGAAGAGGCACTCCGGATCGGCTCGGAGCAGGCTCAGCGATGGGAGCGCGTTCCCGCCCAAGAACGGGTGAAGGCCTTGGAGGTACTGGCGGAGCGACTCTGGAGGGAGCGCGCCCGGCTCCTCTTCCTCCTGCGGGAAGAGGCGGGGAAGACGCTTCCGGACGCCCTGGCGGAGCTCCAGGAGGCGATCGACTTCTGCCGCTTCTACGCCGCCGAGGCAAGACGGATCTTTGGAGCTCCTCGGACGCTGGGAGGACCCTGCGGGGAGCGTAACGCCATCTCCTGGCGGGGCCGAGGGCTCTTCGCCTGCATCAGCCCTTGGAATTTTCCGCTTTCGATCTTTCTGGGCCAGGTCGTGGCAGCCCTGGCGGCGGGGAACACGGTGGTGGCCAAGCCGGCCGAACAGACCCCGCTTGTCGCGGCCGAGGCGGTCCGGCTTGCGCTGGCCTCGGGCATTCCGCCAGAGATCCTCCATCTCCTGCCCGGGGACGGACAGGTTGGTGAGGCGCTCGTCCGCGATCCTCGGGTCTCCGGCGTCGCCTTCACCGGCTCGGGTGCCACCGCCTCCCGAATCGCCCGGGCTCTAGCGAGCCGGGAGGGAGCATTGGCTCCGCTGATCGCCGAGACCGGGGGCGTCAACGTCATGCTGGTCGATGCGACGGCGGCACCGGAGCAGGCCGTCGATGACATCGTGGTTTCTGCGTTTCGAAGCGCGGGCCAGCGCTGCTCTTCCCTCCGCCTCCTCTTGGTGCAGGACGAGGCGGCTCCTCGCCTGCTCGACCTGCTTGCCGGAGCGGTGGAGGAGCTCGTGGTCGGAGATCCACGGGACCCCGCGACAGACATCGGGCCCGTGATCGAACGATCGGCCCTGCTCGAACTGGAGAACCAGGCTTGGCGGCTGGAGCGGCAGGGGAAGCTCTTAGCCAAATCCCATCTCCAGCCGACCACCGTACCCGGCGGCCACTACTTTTCGCCTCGCCTGATCGAGATCCCTTCCCTCGCCCTGGTGGATCGGGAGATCTTCGGCCCCATTCTTCCGGTGGTCCGCTTTCGCGCCGAAGAGTGGGAGCTCGTTCTCGATCAGGTCGCACAGATGAGGTTCGGACTCACCATGGGACTCGAAAGCCGCCTCTCCGGGCGGCTTCGCTTGGTTCGGGAGCGGGCGCGGGTCGGCAACCTCTATGTCAACCGACCGATGATCGGGGCCGCCGTGGCTTTCCAGCCCTTCGGCGGGGAGGGCCTCTCGGGAACCGGTCCTAAGTCGGGTGGACCTCGGTACCTGGAGGCGTTTGGCGTGGAGCGGGTCTCTTCGGAAAACCTCGCGGTGAGCGGCGATCCCGATCTGCTGCTTTTGAGCGAGGAAGAGGACTCGGCCGGGTCGAGTCCCCCGCCGAAGCCGCTTTCTTCGGCCCGACGGGGAAAATAGGCTGTCAACGCCAAGCTTTCTTGAGCTAGCCTCTTTCGCGGATGGCCGCTTGCTCTTTTCGCTGTACGGTTGGGTGGGTCAAGGCACGGATGGGCCCGGGCATCTTCGGCTAGGGGCGATTCGATGAGACGACTGGTCGCCCTTCTGGATCGGGTTTCCAAATCCTACGGCTCCGGGGAGAACGCGACCTGCGCCCTCCGCTCGGTGAGCTTGGAGATCGAGGAAGGCGAGTTCGTCGCGCTGGTCGGTCCCAGCGGTTGCGGAAAGAGTTCGCTGCTCCACCTTCTGGCCGGGATCGACCGGCCGAGCGAGGGAAAGGTCGTCGTCCTGGGTGAGTCGCTGGCGGCGCTCGAGGAGCGGAAGCTGACCGAGATGCGGTTACGGAAAATCGGGATCGTCTTTCAATTCTTTAACCTGCTGCCGACCTTGACGGCCGAAGAGAATGTCGAGCTGCCAGGTCTCCTCGGCGGAATGGCGCCCAAGGAGGCGCGGCAGAGAGCTCGCGCGCTCCTCGAAGAGGTAGGGCTCGCCCACCGGAGTCGCCACCGGCCCGAGCAGATGTCCGGCGGAGAGATGCAGCGGGTTGCGGTCGCGCGGGCCCTGCTGCTCGAGCCTGGATTGGTTCTGGCGGATGAGCCGACCGGGAATCTCGATTCGGAGGCGAGTCAGATCGTGATCGATCTCTTCCGGGATCTCGGGAGGCGGCATGGGGCGACGCTGGTGCTCGCCACGCACAGCCAGGAGGTTGCGGCGGCCAGCTCCCGTGTCGTCCGGATGCGGGATGGCCGGATCGTGGGAGAGGAGCCGGTAACGGCGCCCGAGCCTTAGCCGCCATGCTCGTCCTTTTCCTTCGCCACTGCGGACGCCAGATCGCGCGGCATCCGGCGATGTCGGCCGTCACGGTTCTCTCGGTGGCCCTGGGCGTCGCCCTCTTCATTGGAGTCCTTGTCCTCAACCAGAGCGCCCTGGCCGCCTTCCGGGCATCGGTCGACGCCACGGCGGGCAAGGCCAACCTCGAGGTATCGGGAGACGGGGTGCCGATGGACGAGGAGATTCTCCGGACGGTCCGGAGTACTCCGGGAATCGCGGCGGCCACGCCGCTGGTCGAGCAGGTCTGCCTCGTCTCCGACCACCCTGGGGAATATCTTCAACTCGAAGGGATCGACCTCTTCTCCAACGTCCCGTTCCGGGCCTTCACGCTCGAAGCGGGCGGAAGCTCGGAGAGCGACCTGCTCGAATTTTTTCGCGATCCCCGGTCGATCGCGCTGACCGCCACGCTCGCCCATAAGATGGGAGTGCGGCTCGGAGACCGGATCACCGTCCGGACGGAGACGGGGCCGGCCAACTTCGTGCTCCGCTACCTGATCGAGTTCCACGGGAAAGCGGTCGGAGCCGATGAGCATCTCGCCCTCCTCGATATTGCGAGTGCCCAGGAGAGCTTCGGCAGGGTCGGAAAGCTTTCGCGGATCAGCTGCCTGCTCCGGAAAGGCGCCGATCCCGGAGAGGTCGCCGCTTCCCTCCGGAGCCGGCTGCCCCCTTCGATGATCGTCCAGACTCCGGAGGGGCGGAGCCGGCGTGTCGAAAAGATGCTCGGCGCCTTCGAGCTCAACCTGACCGCTCTCTCACTGGTCTCCCTCGTCGTGGCGATGTACATGATCTACAACGCGGTGGAGGCTTCGGTCGTCCGCCGACGAGGGGAGATCGGGCTCTTGCGGAGCCTCGGACTCCAGCGGTCGGGGGTCCAGGCGCTCTTTCTCGGAGAGGCGCTCGTCGTGGGGGGCATCGGGGTCCTTCTCGGCCTGCCGCTCGGCCTGCTCCTGGCACGAAGCCTCCTGGGGGTGATCTCCGAGAGCGTGACGGCGATCTACGCGCTCCTTCACATCGAGCGGATCTCGCTCTCGGCCGAATCGATCGCGCTCGCTGCGGGCGCCGGGCTCGCCGCGGTGGCGGCGGCGGCCTGGTTTCCCGCCCGCGAAGCTTCGGGAGTCGAGCCCGTTGAAGCCTTCTCGCCGGGAACCCTGGCGGAGAAGAGCCGCCGGGCCGGACCCTGGTGGGCGGTCGCCGCGTTCGTCTGCGGCGGGCTCGCCGTGGGCCTCGGCTGGCTCGCGCTCCACACCGGGCCGCCGACGCTCAGCTTCGGCTCGGCCCTCTTCGCCCTCCTCGGATTCACGCTGCTGGTACCCCTGGTTTGCCGGGAGATCGCCCAGTCCCTCCGCTTCCGCTCGGTCCTGCCGCGGCTGGCGATGGCCCATTTTGCCCATTCACTCCACCATAACGGCATTACCATCGCCGCCCTTCTCGCCGCGCTCGCGATGTATGTGAGCGTGACCGTCATGATCTTCAGCTTCCGGAAGACCGTGGACGACTGGCTCCACCGGACGGTGACGGCCGATCTCTTCGTCGCCCCCGCGATCAACGTCCGGGCGGGGACCCAGCAGGCCCTCCCCCCGGCGATCGAAGAGGCGGTCTCCTCCCTTCCCTCGGTCGCCGCTTGCGAGCGCTACCGGGAGCAGCGGATCCTCTTCCGAGGCGAGACGGTCAAATGCGCCGCACTCCGCTTTCCGGTCGCCGCCCGCTACAGTGGCCTCTCCCTGCGGCAGGGCGACGCCCGCCAGGTGCTGGCCGAATCGGCGGGAGCCGACCGAGTCGTCGTCAACGAGAGCTTCGCCAAGCGATTCCATGTCCGGGAGGGCGACCAGATCGACATCCCGACTCCCCGGGGCAACCGGCCCTTCACGGTCGCGGGAGTCTTCTACGATTATACGACCGAGTTCGGCCTCTTCCTTATCGACTGGGGAGCCTACCGGCGCTACTGGGAGGAGGATCGCTGCCAGACCCTGGGGCTCTACTTGCGGGCGGGCGAAGATCCCGAAAGGGTACGGCAGAGCCTGCAACGGCAGATCGCCCCGGTCGGGGACTGGATCGTCTACTCGAACCGGGAGGTCCGCAAGGAGGTCTTCCGGGTCTTCGACCAGACCTTCACGGTCACCGAGCTACTCAAAGGAATCACCCTGATCGTCTGCGCCAGCGGGATCTTCCTCAATTTCGTGATCCTGAGCATCGAGCGGCGCCGGGAAATCGGGGTCTTGCGCTCGATCGGCGTTGGCCGCTCCGGGGTCGAGGCGATGCTAGTCGGGGAAGCCGCCCTTCTTGGCGTGATCTCCTCCCTGCTCGGCCTGCTCGCCGGTACGGCTCTTTCCCTGGTCCTCACCTACGTGATCAATCCCTCCTTCTTCGGATGGACGGTTCGGTGGACGATGCCCTGGAAGCTCCTCTGGGAGCTTCCTCCCCTCGTCATCCTGACCGCGATCCTCTCGGCCTACTGGCCGGCCCGGCGGTGCGCCCGCATTCCGGTCGCCGAGGCGATGCGGATGGAATAGAGTTTCGCCCGATGCCCCCCTTTTCCGCTCGAAGCCCGGTCCGCTGGCTGCGCCGGATCTGCGTCGCCCTCCTTCTTCTCGTCGCAGTCCGGGGCGTGGACGAGGCAAGGGTCTTCGCAGCCGAGAACTGGGCGTTCGCACAGCGACCCTGGGCCTGGCGCTTTCCCCGAGACCATGGCAACCATCCCGACTTCCAGATCGAATGGTGGTACTTGACCGGCAATCTCTCCTCCCCGGACGGGGCGGCCTACGGCTTTGAGGTCACCCTCTTCCGCCGTGGCCTCTTCCGCGAAGCCCCTCAACGGGAGAGTCACTGGAAGATCCGGGATGTCTTCTTCGGCCATTTTGCGATCAGCGACCTGGGGGCCAAAAAGTTCTTCTTCGCGGAGCGAGCCGATCGAGGGGCACTCGGGGAGGCGGGAAGCTCCGGAGGAAAGATGGAGGTCTGGGTCGGAGATTGGCGGATCGAGGAGCAGCCCGACGGCTCGCTCCGGGTGCAGGCGGCGGAGAACGATCGGAAGCTCGACCTTCTGCTCCACTCCCGCAAGCCTCCGGTGCTCCACGGAGAGGCAGGCTTGAGCCAAAAGGCCGATGAGCCCGGAGCCGCCTCCTACTACTACTCCTTCACCCGGCTCGAGACGCAGGGAAAGTTCGAGGAGGGGAAGAAGACGATTCCTCTTCGCGGCACGAGCTGGTTCGACCATGAGTTCAGCTCCAGCGCCCTGGGCAAGAACCAGGTCGGATGGGACTGGTTCGCCCTCCAGCTCGATTCCGGCGAAGAGCTGATGCTCTATGGGCTTCGGAAGAAGGACGGCTCGATCGACACGACGGCCGGCGGGAGCTGGGTCGAGCCGGACGGGACCCGGAAGGGGCTCCGCTACGGGGCATTCACCCTCGAGCGGCTTGGGGTCTGGAAGAGCCCCCACACCGGAGCGCGCTACCCGGCGGCCTGGCGGATCCGGGTCCCCTCCTTGGGATTGGTTCTCGAAGTCGCCCCCCGGATGGCCGACCAGGAGCTCTACCTCCATGCGCTCGGAGAGATCGCCTACTGGGAGGGAGCGGTCCGAGTTTCCGGCACCCGCCGGGAGAAGCCGCTCCACGGCGTCGGCTACATGGAGCTCACGGGCTACGCGGGAGCGCCTTTGCAGTAGCCCCAAGGCTTACCCATGAAAGCGCTGGGGAGGCCTTGCTCCATATACCAGTTGTCCCATGCGTAAGCCCTGGCGGACGGCCATGAACCGACTGCCCATGTGCGGTTGCGGTGCCTGGCGTCAATCATCGGGCGATATGCTCTGTGTGATTTCTGTCAAAATAGATCAGTTCCCGCGGTGACCGAACAGAGGAAGGTGATGTCGCATTTGCTGAGGGAAGGTAGCAGTATTTGGGGGAAGTCAGACCGATTGCGGGCTTCGATGCGGTTGCCCTTGCGGTTCTCGGTGGCCCCCACGGTCGATACGCTCTGCTTCAGAGACCGCCCCCACCCGATGATCCGTGAAGGAATCAACCGCGCGGCGCACGCCGTAAAACCCTAATTCTTCCTGCGGACAGGCCAGGAGCGTTCTCCGGAAGTCCAGCAGCCTCCTCTACCGTTCTCAGGAGAATCTTGCCTTGAAAATTCTCTTTGCTCACTATGTTTTGGGTGATCCGCCGAATGGGCAAAAAGAGCGTTGTTGTCGCGGTACCAGCTCGGATGAAACCACCGCTCTTTTCTGCCCTGCTCCTGATCCTCTCCGCGATCCCCTCGCATGCGATCATGACCCAGTGGGTTCCCGAGAAGAAGCCCTACCAACATGGCCCGCTCGGAACCGGGGAGTATTCGATGGTCTGGAACATGCGCCGCTACAAGACCCCTCCCAAACGACCTTACGTAATCATCGGCAGAATCTATGCCACCGGCGGCCACTACGGCACTGCACGCACCCGCGCGGTGACGGAAGCCAGGAAGCACGGAGCGGACGCGATCCTCTGGGCCACGGCGGACATCCATGGGGAGGCCATTTGGGCGAACGGCTTCTGGTCCCCTTGCGAATTTCTCGCCATCCAGTGGACTACCCCGCCCCGGTAACCGAACCCGAGGCCGGAAGAGCGAAGGGGCTAGTCGAGACAGTTAACTCCAATAGTCCGAACGACTTGCATCCGCTGGCTGGTATGCAATCCGCCAATCTCCTTGTCGGAGTTCGCATGATTGCCTTTTAGCAAATCGCTGTCCGTTGCTGCTCGGGCGTCCGGACCAGACTCCAAGCGGCGCATGTAGCGCATATCCGGTCGCGAGGCGATCGAAAGCCGCCCGCGCCCCCTGTTCCCGGAAACGAGAACATGGGGCGTTTCCTGGGCTTTGCCGGCGAAACTCCGGCACGCCAAGCATCGGCAACATTGTTCGGCCGATGTCCCTAACGACCTATCCCTGGTAGGGGAATAGAGGTCTACGGTTTAAGGACCGGTTGTCCGGCCGGCGATTCGCACACTACGGAGAGGGCCGATTCCGAGGGATGGCTAGCCCGCATTCCCCTCACGATAGCCATCGACCCGGTTGAGCCAGCCGCGCAGCCAGCGCCCCTCCTGCCGTCCGGGAGGCGCGTTGCGTACGCGACGTTCCAAGACGGAGCGAGCCGCCCGCCGGAAGGACGCAAGGGCCGGTCCCGGTTCCATCGCTTGGAGAACATCCAGGAGTCCCCAGCCGTCTCCCCGGTAGCGCTCCGTCGAGAAGGTACCGTCCCCTTTGAAGTTGACGTAATCGACGAGGGCAAAGAGACCTCCCGGGCTCGCTTCGAGCGCTCGGAAGTTCCTTTCAACCCGTCCGCGCTCACCCTCCGGGGCGGCAGCCAACATCTTCGGCAGAGAGCCTTCCAGGCGTTCGATCGCAAATCGAGTCTGCTCCCCGACCGTTTTCGCCAAGAGGGAGCGGAGATCGCGCATCCGACTGCTGTCGGCTGCAGCAAGAAAGGCCCGGCGGTCGGGCCAGGGGCACCCGCGGGCTTGCGCAAGCCAACCGGGAAGAGCAACTCCTCTCCGCTCGAGGAATTGGAGAAGCTGCGGAAAACTCTCCTCGAACGGGCCACCCATTCCCGCGGGATACCAGATAAAGTGGCCGATTCCGAGCGAGGCAAAATCCTCCCCGGTGTTCCAGGCCGTCAACCCGGACAACGTCCCACCCGACTCATTCTGCCAGAGTCGCCGACCGATGGCGTCAGCTTGCGACGGCAAGAGAGCGATCCGCTGCGCGGCGGCGTGAGCCGAAAGAAGAGCGATCCATCCGGCAAGAAGGAGAAGCCCCCCACCGACGCAAAACCCCTTTTTCCGCCTTTTTATCACAACCCGTTGCGGGCGGGGCCGCGATCGACCCACCGGGCAGGTATGAATGAAATCCTGCCCTCCAGAGAGTCGTTGCGAGCGGCAAGGCGACTCACCGTATTTCTCGTCTCCTCCGCGCCATCGACCATGGCGGAGTGGGCCATTTTTCTGCGAAAGTGGGAAATTCGCTCCGAAACCTCGATCAACCCCAAGGAGGCCCTCGAACGCATCGGCAAGGTGCTTCTCCCCGTCGTCCTGCTCCGCTGGCCTCTTAGAAGCCCACAAGAGGAAGTCTTCCTCTTGCGCTTGCGCGAACGCTCTTCGTGGGTGCCCCTCGTGGTCCTGGAGGAATCGGGCCAACCTCGGTCTCGCATCCTCGCCTTGGAAAGCGGCGCCGATTTCTGCCTGCCGGCCGATGGAGCCGAAATCGAGTTCTTGGCGATTCTCGGCAGCTTCGTGCGTCCGAGCCAAAGAGGCTTGCCGGATCTCTTCCGTCTGCCCCCCTTCTCCCTGGATGGGAAGAGGCGGCTCCTCCAGCGAGGAGAACGGGAAGTATTCCTGACTCCTACGGAGTTTGCGATTGTCCGCTATCTCTTCGGGCATGCGGGTCGCCTGGTCCTCGCGGCGGAGCTGGCGGCGCAGCTGCCGCATCGAAGGCGAGCAATTCCTCTGCTGCGGCTCCTGCACGTCCACCTGGCCAACTTGCGCAAAAAGCTCGGTCAAGCCGCTATGGGGATCCAGTTGCGAGCCGTTCGGGGGCAGGGGCTTTTGTTGGAGTGGACACCGGGGAGACCATCGGCGGAGTGACTGTCGGTACCGAGGCCCCTGGAGCGAGGTCCGGAGCCGACTTCGAGGAAGCCGGGGTTGCATCGCCGGGTTGCCGTCCGCTCGACCCAAGCCGAACGGAAATCGAGGAGGTCTTCGGAGGGTCGAGGTCGAGCCAGACGAGCAGTCCGCTCGCCAAGAAGAGGCGATTCACCTTTGCCGGATGCTTCGGGGTGACCACGACTTGGTCTCCGTTCCGGATCTTCCTGGGTTGATGCACGTAGAAAACGACCCTGCTGGGAATTTCAACGATCGGATAGATTAAGACTGCTCCGGCGATCCACTCGACCACCCGACGGCTTTCGACTCCCGCCGGGGTTGCGGTAAAGATGCCGTCCCGGAGGTTCGACCGGGCGCTGAACTTTCCGAAGGTCCAGAGGTTTTCCGGATGCACCCCTTCTTGCTTGGCGATGGTGGCCAACGCCCCCAAGGGGACCACCCTTCGAGGTCGCTCGCGGGCGGGGGCATTCGTCGCCGAAGTCTTTTCTGGCGCGACCTGCCGACCGGCTCCGACCTGAGACTCGATTACGGGAGGGGACTCGAGCACCATCCGCGTGATCACGCCGTCGACTCGGTCGATCTCCACCAGCCTTGCCGGATGCTCCTTCGAAATCGAAAACTTGGTTCCCTTCCGGATCGTCGGCAGCGGAGTCTTTGTCTGGAAGAGCACCCGCCGAAAGACATAGTTCCCCGGGTTATCGATGAGATTGAAGTGCTCCTCCCAATCCGGCCAGTTGATCCCTTCATTAACCGAGGCGAGAAAGAGGCCGTCGGAAACCGCGGTGCGAGCGGTGAAACGACCGTAGATCCAGACGTTCTTCGGACGAGGCCCCTGCTCTTCCCAGATCTCCGGGACATGGACGAACTTCATCACGCGCGCCTTGGGCTCCGGCGACGAGCTACTCGGCTTTGCTTCCGATGCCGCCCAAAGGGAAGCCGTCAGCAGCGCGGAGAGGAAGGCCGCCAGGCAGACGGTCCGAAGACCGCTGGCCGAGCTCCCCAAAGCAGCCAAGCCTGCGGAGCGGAAGGGGGCTCGACGCCCAGGAACTCCCTCGGCTGCCCGAGCGGTTCCGACAGCTCCGCCGAGCCGAGGTTCGGTGGCCGGTCGCATCAAGGCGCCGGAGGG
>JAQUAR010000241.1 GCA_028687155.1 Methylacidiphilaceae bacterium
CCTTCTGCCGCTGGGCGGGAGCGGCTTCCCGTTCGGCCTTCTTGCGATCTGTCTTGAGCCAAGCGGAGTTCTCTATCCTGCAGAGCGCGGTGCGGCTCAAGCAGTCGGGGAAGCCGCGCTGCGCCTAGCAAAGCGGCCGGCTTCCCGAAGCACCGATCGCAAAGCGCGCCACCTGGCGGCCGAACTGTTCTCCGCCCACCTCTTTCAGAAGTCACTTGCCCCTCGAACGGCTCCGGCGATCCCCGGGTTCCGCGTGGCCGCCGCCCACTCGGCGGCGGGAGCATTGAGCGGAGACTTTTGCGATCTCCTGCCGATCGACCCGCATGCCTGCGGCATCCTGGTCGGGGATGTGGCGGGAAAAGGAATCGCAGCCGCCCTGATCGGAGGAATGTGTCGCGTCGCGGTGCGTTGCCAAGCGGCTTGCTCACGCTCTCCCGCAGGGGTGTTGCGTCGGGTCAACCGCCTGCTGCACGATGATCTTGCCGAGCGCACCCTCGTGGCTATGCTTTATGCAGTCATCGATACGGAAAGCCATGAGATTCGGCTGGCTCGAGCCGGACAGGAAGAACCTCTTCTTCGGCGGGCTTCCGGGGTCGTTCAGGTTGAGACACCGGGGATTTGTCTAGGGATCGATCCCGGTGAAACCTTCGATGCGGTTCTGGAGGAGGTTTCTCTCTTCTTGGAGCCGGGCGAGCTTCTGCTTTTCTACACCGATGGGATGACGGATGCGGTCGGACCGGGCGGGACCTCTCTCGACAAGGAGAGACTCGCCGAACTGCTCGGCAGGACGGGTCCCCGAGGCGCGCAAGCCTCGCTCGAGGCTCTTTTCCAGGAGTTGGACCTGCTCAGCTCCCCGGGTGGACGCGCGGACGACGTGACGCTTGTTGCGCTGGAGCGAGTCGGAAGTTAAGGTGAGAATTTCTTTATGACCTCAGAATTAGGGGAATCCCCGATCGTCGAAAAGCCCGCGGAAGATCTGCCCGCCTTTTCGGTGGTGAGTCGCGAGCGGATCGATCAGTGGGAGCAGAGATCCCGCGACGCCGACGAGCTGCAGGACCGGCTGCTGCGAACGCTGGCCGAATGGGAGAATGCTCGAAAAAGAATGGCCAAGGAGAGAGAGGACGCCATCCGGTTGGCGAACATGTCTCTTCTCCATGCTCTTCTTCCCGTGGTCGATAACTTTCTTCTTGGAATGGAAGCGGCGAAGAACGCCACCGATGGCCAGTCGATCGCGAAGGGCATGGAAATGGTCCTCTCGCAGTTTCAAGCTCTCCTTCGAGAGGAAGGGGTAGAGAGGATCGATGCGGTCGGCAAGACCTTCGATCCTCATCAGCACGAGGCGGCCGGCTTCGTGGATACGGAGGAGTTCGAGGAGGGAATCGTGGCGACGCAGAAGCGATGCGGTTATCTTTATAAAGGCCGTCTGCTGCGGCCGGCCTTGGTCTATGTCGCCCGGAAGCCGTCCAAGAGCACGGAGGGCCGGCAAGAACGAGAAGAAGCTCATTCGCCGGAATCATGATCTCCCAGCGCGATTACTACGAGATTCTCGGCGTGGCAAAAGGGGCCAGCGCCGAGGAGCTGAAAAAGGCCTACCGCAAGCAGGCATTGAAGTATCATCCTGACCGAAATGCGGGGGATCGTGCGGCGGAGGAAAAATTTAAGGAGTTGAGTAAGGCCTACGATGTGCTCAGCGACCCCGAAAAGCGCGCGGCCTACGATCGTTACGGCCATGCAGCCTTCGAGGCGCAGGGGGGAGCGACGGCGGCGGGCTTTCACGATCCTTTCGAAGTCTTCAAGGACGTGTTCGGCGGCTCCGGCCTTTTTGGCGAAGGGCTTTTCGGGAGCCTATTCGAAGAAGCCTTTGGGACCGGGGGGAACAAGCGATCTCGGCAGGAGAGGGGGGCCGACCTCCGTTGCGATCTGGAAATCGATTTCGAAGAGGCCGCCTTGGGCTGCGAAAAGCATATTGCCTTTCCCAAGCTCGAGAGCTGCTCGGTCTGTGGAGGCAGCGGAGTCGCCTCCGGTTCCTCCCGCAAGGTCTGCCCGACTTGTCACGGTCAGGGCCAAGTCCGGGTGACACGTGGCTTCTTGACTGTCGCCCAGACCTGTCCCCGGTGCCACGGGACCGGCGCCGTCATCGATCGGCCTTGTGCCTCGTGCCGGGGGGAAGGAAGAGTCAAGCAGACGGCGGAGATGAACATTAAGATTCCGGCCGGCATTGACGACGGTTATCGCCTTCGTCTGGCGGGTTACGGAGAAAGCGGCACGGCCGGCGGACCCGGCGGCGATCTCTACGTGGTGGTGCATGTGCGGCGGCACGAAGTTTTCGAAAGACAAGGAAACGATCTCTATTACGAGATGCCGATCAGCTTCGTCCAGGCCGCGCTCGGCGGGGAGGTGACCGTGCCCTGTCTGGTGGGGAAGGTCACCCTCAAGATTCCCGCAGGAACGCAGAGCGGGCAGATCTTCCGCCTTCGCGGGCGCGGGATTGCCGATGTGCACGGCCGGGGCATCGGCGATCTGCTGGTTCGGGTGGCGATCGAAGTCCCCACGCGCCTCAATGCGGAGCAGAAGCAGAAACTTGAGGACTTTGCGGCGAGCTGCAATGCTGATACCCACCCGCAGCAGGAAGGATTCTTGCAACGGGCCAAGCGGTTTTTCGGGGCGGAGTAGCCCGACCCATTCGGGATCAGCTCAGGGGAAGTGGGATTCCCCGCTGCTGAAGAAAGACGCTAAGGTCGGAAGGAAACGGGGAGGTAATATTCACCTCCCTCCCTTGCCAGTGGAAAGAGAGCCGGGAGGCATGCAGCGCGTGGCGGGCGAGGCAGAGCTGCTCCGCGAGTTCGGGACTCCAACCCTGGGCGGCAAACTGGAGGAAAAACTTCGGGTCGGGTCCATAGATCTTGTCGCCGACGATCGGATGGCGGATGGCGGAGAGATGCGCCCGGATCTGGTGAAGACGTCCGGTTTTCGGAAAAGCGCGGAGCAGGCTGATCTCTTCCCCGGAAAAGAGGGAGCGCACGACCGTGATGGCCGGCGTCCCCTCCTGACGTATCCCTTGGCGAATGGCTACCGGATTCTCCTCGGAAATTCCGATATAACCTAACGGGGCGTCGATCTGAAGAAAGTCGCAAGCCAGCTTTCCCCAGACAATCGCCAGGTACTCCTTTTCGATCAGTCTTTTTTCCATAAGCCGGCCGAACGAGGAGGCTGCCGCCGCATCTTTGCCGACGAGTACCAAGCCGCTGGTTTCTCGATCGAGCCGGTTGGCCAGGAAGAACGAGGATCCTCTCCTCTCCTTGGCAAGCCAGCTAAGCAAACTGGGGCGATCATTCCGACGCGTTGGATGTGAGAGAAGGAAAGGAGGCTTGTCGACGACGAGGAAGTCATCGCTCTCCAAAACGATGTGCGGTTCGTAAGGAGGTTCCAAGATTCCTGGCTGCATCGAGCGGTCCGGGCGAGATCCCGAACTTAGGCGGTCGGGGGATCCCGGTCGAGAATCTCTACGGGGCAA
>JAQUAR010000242.1 GCA_028687155.1 Methylacidiphilaceae bacterium
GCCCCGCGACGATGCCGCCGTAATCGTTGGTGCGATCCGGCATCGAGCCGATGGCATAGGGGAGCCAGTAGGGCTCGTTGGTCAGATTGTAGATCCAGAGGGAGACTTCCCACTTCGGCTGGGAGTCGAAGATCCGGGCGTTGAGGAGATACTGCCAGGGGATCGCCGTCGCGTAGTTGTAGCCGAGGAACTGCTGGCTCATCACGAGTGCGCTTACGGTCGCCCCGAAGCCTGAATCGGCCTGGTAGGTGACCATCGCGTTGATGACCTGCTGGGGCCAGCCGATGAAGGGATAGGCGCCGGGCGGGTAACTGGCGTTATTGTTGAGCGGAAGGTCGGCCCGGAGGGCGTAGGCGGTGGAGTAGGTCTGCGACATGGGTGGGCCCGAGGGCGAGCCGGACCAGTCTTCGACGCCGCGCGCAAAGAAGTAACCCGTGCGCATCCACCAGTGACGATCGGGTTGGTAGGTGAGGTTGGCTTCCAGCCCGGTGACGGTCGCCGGAGTTGGCGAAACATTGACGAAGTTGAAGAGGGGAATTTGCTGCGAAAAGCCGGCAACCGATGCATAGAGCTTGTCGTGGAGAAGGCTCCATTTGAAACCTCCCTCGAAGAGCTGCTCCTGGAGGTTGAAGTTGCTGGAGGGGAGGCCGCTCGGGTAGACATTGAATCCGCCGACCGCCCCCGCGTTGGCGACATACATCCAGTTATAGGTGAAGTAGGCGGTCCACCAGGGGTAGATCTTGTAAACCGCACTCGCGTTCACCATGGGAAGCTCTTGGATGGTTTGCGCTTGCACGAAGAGTTCGGGCGGGGTTCCGGGTGGCGTCTGGCTTGAGACGAAATAGGTGGTGGCGCGGGCGCCGAAGAGGAGGGAGAACTTGTCGGTGATCTGGAGATTATGCTGATAGAAGGGTGCCAGGGTCCAGTAGTTGGAGTCGGTCGTTCCGGCGCTTCCGTTGAGCGGCTCGAAGTAGGCGCCGGGCTTTCCCGGAATCGGCCACTCGCCGCCTCCCGGAGCGGAGGGATTGCGGATCAGGGATTGGAAGAATGCGGTCTGGGTGAGATTCCAACTCGTCGGGTTGGTGCGGAGGATATCCCAGGCGTTCGAGTTGCCGAACCACATTTGGGATTCGTAATCGAGGTTGTGCTCGAATCCCCATTCGACTCCCGTGTCGATCTGATGTTGGAGCAAGAGCTTGCCGAGCAGCCCGCCTTCTTGGGTTGAGCTTTCCTTCGATTGGCCGATCGGGGTGGCGAACTGGGCGAGGAGTTCGGTGCGGTTGTCGATCTCGTAATCCCCCATGGCGACTTCGGTATAGTAGGCGGCCGGAGCCACCACCGAATTGCGCCCGTAGTAGGCGAAGGTGTTGTTCCGGAGTTGGATACCCTCTCCGAGCTGGAGCCGCTGAACAAGCTGGACGAATCCCGTGTAGCCGAGTCCTTGGGATTCGGGGTTATTGGCGATCATCCTCCGGCTGATCGGCTCCAGTGGGCCCGCGTAGCTAGCGAACCCCGGATTGTTGGCTGTTCCGACCTGGACTTGCGAGACGGGTAGGGATCCGGTGCTGTAGAGGCCGTCCTGGATGAGAGAGCTGGTCGGCCGGTTCATCCACTCCATCATCGGGGTGAAATCGTAAGTTCCGAAATCGGAATAGAAGTCGACCGAGTAGTTGTCGGTGGGCCGGGCACCGAGGGCAAGGTAGACGTTCTGTTGATCGTTGTGGACGTCGGGCTGGTAGTAGCTTCCGTTCTCGATGCCCATGTAGCTCAAGCGATAGGCGACCTTGTGCTCCTTGTCGATCGGACCGCCGATGTCGGCTCCCCACATGTAGTTTTCGTACATGCCCGTGGTATCCCACATCTGCCCGCGAAAGCGGTCGAAATAGGGCTGCTTGGTGATGTAGTTGACCGTTCCGCCGGCTGCCTGCTCTTGTCCGAAGACGGCGTTCGCCGGCCCCTCGGTGATGTCCTCGGACTCGACCATGTTCCAGTTGAAGGGGGTCAGCGGCATGCCCGATTGGAGAGCCGTGAACTGGATTCCATTGATGTAGGGCTGTGCCGCCATGCCCCGGACGGACGGAGCGGCCATCATCCCGCCGCTGTTTTCACTCATGGCGCCCGGGATCAGGAACGCAGTGCTCAGGGGATCCAGGTAGCCTTGGGCGGTCATTCCCGAGGAGCGCATCATCGTCTGGTTGATCGGGGTCACCTGCCGCGGGGTGTCGAGGACCGAAAGATCCAGCCCATAGACCGAGGAGCTGTCGGTCGGCAGAACATCTGATTCGGGGGGAGACGTCGCGGTCACGGATACTTCCGGCAGCACGGTCGGAGTTTCCGCAGCGGGGGCGGACGGCTCGAAGGGCGCTCCTTATCCCGCCCTCCCGCAGAGGAGAAAGAGGAAAAGCAGTGCGGCAGCCGAACTGCGGAAGATTCCGCAGTCTGGGCGGGAGGGAGGCGGGGAAAGTCTGGATTTCCGCCGCCGAGGCCTCATGAGGCCCCAGAGTAGAAGAAGTGGATGATAATCCGCTATCGCGTTCTTGCCAATTTTTGACGGCCGATTGCGCGGTCGGGTCTTGCACTAGCAAACCTACCTCGCGGAATCGACAAGCTCCCAAGAAGAAAGCGGGCCTCCTCTTCGCGGGCTCCCGCTTCTGTGACCGATCTTTGCCCCTCCCCGCGCCGGTGTCGGCGACACGGGCGAAAAAACCGTCACAACGGGAGCATACGTAGCCAGCGTGGCTTGACGCCTCTCGGCCGGGTGTCTATGTTGTCATAACATGTAATAACAAGTGCGCGGGCGGAGGGGCCGCTGGAGGGATTTGCGATGGAAAGCCTGGGAATGTATCCGACGTGGTATGTGCCGTACATCGGATCGGGATGGGTGATGGGCATTACGGGCACCATTCATATATTGGCTTCCCATACGTCGATCGGAGCTGCGTTTCTCTTCGCTCTTCTGGAAACCAAGGCCTACCGGGAGAACAAACCCTGGCTGCTCGATTACATCCGCCGGTACGGGGTCTTCCTCCTGGTCTTCTCCTACATCTGGGGATCGGTTACCGGCCCCGGCATCTGGTATTCGACTACGGTGGCCAGCCCGCGCGGAATCTCTGGCCTCATTCATAACTTCGTCTGGGTCTGGGCCACAGAATGGGTCTTCTTCGTCACGGAGGTGATCGGCGTCTACGCCCTGGTCTATACGATCGGCAAGATCGACGCGAAGACCCATCTGAAGCTCACCTGGCTCTTTGCCATCGCTTCCCTGGAAACCCTGCTCCTGATTATCGGGATCCTCTCCTTCATGATGTGGCCAGGAGGGGATCGCTGGTATCGGACGGGATCTGTCCTCGACGCCTTCTATAACCTCAACATCTTCGCCCAGATGTCGATGCGGGCCGCCTTCATGTGCGTGGCGGCGGCAGTCGTCGGGAGTGTCGTCGTCGCCGGCGTCAGGGAAAAGGAGCGGAGGACCGAGATCGCCCGTTTCATTGCGAAAATGG
>JAQUAR010000243.1 GCA_028687155.1 Methylacidiphilaceae bacterium
GACGTCGCGATGAAAGACGACCCGGCGCGCCCCGCAGAGCTCTCCGATCGCCCGCATCGGCTGCCGCGTACCGATCTCGTTGCTCGCCGAAAGAATGGAGACGAGCGTCGTCTCAGGCCGAAAGCTTTCTTCCAGAGCCTCCAGACGGACCCCCCCGAATCGATCGACCGGCACCCTGCATACGGAGAAGCCTTCTCCTTCGAGGAAGGCCATCGACTGGAGCACCGCCGGATGCTCCACCGCCGAACAGATCAGGTGCCTCCCCTTTTTCTGGAGGCCGCGCGCCAGCCCGACCACGCCCAGGGTGTCGCTCTGGCTGCCGCTGGCCGTGAAGACGATCTCCCTCGGCTGGACCCGCAAAAGGGCGGCAATCCTTTCCCGGGCCAGATCCACCGCCGCACGGGCGCCTCTTCCTTCCGCATGCAAGCTCGAGGGATTGCCCCGCGGATCCAGGTAGGGCTCCATGGCCGCTCGAGCCCTGGAATCCAAGGGGGTCGTCGCGTTGTAGTCGAGATAGATCCGACTCATGCGCCGTCGACGATTCCGGGTTCCGATGCCCGTTTGCGAACTTCGGCTTCCTGCGCGACCAACGTCACCACCGAGTAGGGCGGCACCGCCTCCGTGAGCCAGACGTTTCCTCCAATCACGCTGTGCGCGCCGATGACCGTCTCTCCCCCGAGGATCGTCGCACCGGGATAGATCGTCACGTGATCCTCGATCGTCGGGTGCCTCTTGCTTCCTCGAAGCTTTCTTCCCCCGGCGGTCGACCGCGCGCCAAGGGTGACGCCGTGGTAGATCTTGACGGCTTCCCCAATCCGGCAGGTCTCCCCGATGACAATCCCTGTTCCATGATCGATGAAGAAGTGGGGACCGATCTCCGCGCCGGGATGAATGTCGATTCCCGTCCGGCTGTGGGCCCATTCCGTCATCATGCGCGGCAGCAGCGGCACACCGCGCAGATAAAGAAGATGGGCCAGCCGATAGGTCGCAATCGCTTCCACTCCCGGATAGGCAAGCAGAACTTCTTCGGTGCTCGCCGCCGCCGGATCTCCGCAAAATGTCGCCGCGACATCGGTGGCAAGCCTCTTCCGTATTTCCGGAAGCTGTTCGAGAAACCAGCTAGCGACCGCATCTGCCGCCAACCCGGACTCCTCGTTCTGGCCCACACTCATACGAAGTTCTTCGATCAGACACCGATGGAGTCGCGCGAGCCTCTCCTCGACGAAGTCGGTCAGCTCCCGAACGGAGTCTGGCGGAGGGGAATGAAAACCGGGAAAAAGCAGGGCCAGAAGATCTTCCATGAATCGGCCAACGGCCGGCTTCGAAGGAAGGTTGGCACGGTCGGCCCGATTCGCGCCCCCATCCTCTTCGTAGGACCGGAGCATGGCTTCGCAAAGTCCCGGAAGTGGCATCAGCTACCGGACGAATCTATGTCCGCCCTCCCACTCATCTTCTTTTCTTGTCGATCCGCCAGTCACCAGCCCGGTTCGCTCCCATGAGCGCCCCTTTTCCCATCGGGTTCGTTGTCGATCCTCTTCTTTTCCTCTAAAGTCTCATAAATTCCCCCATATGGCCGCCGTCGCAAGCGCAATTTGGCATCTTCTCAACTTGCCTGAGTCTCTCCCGTGGCCGAAATCCTACGCGGTTCTCGGCTCCCCGATCGCCCACTCCCTCTCGCCGGCGATCCACCAAGCGGCATTCGCCGCCATCGGCTGGCCAGGAGGATATGGGCGTGTAGAGGTGGACACCGCCGGGCTCGGCTCGGTTGTCGATCGGCTCAAGGAGATCGGTTTTTCCGGATGGAACTGCACCGCCCCCCTCAAGCAGGAGATGTTTCGGCTCTGCGACCGACAGGCCACGACCGCGGTACAGCTCGGTGCCGTCAACACGGTGCGGCACGAGAAAGGGATGCTCGAGGGGCACAATACCGACGGGAAGGGATGGGTTCTCGCCCTGGAGGAGGCCTTTCCGGTTTCCCTTCGGGATCTGCGCGTCCTCTTCCTGGGCCTCGGTGGGGCGGGTGCGGCCCTCGCTCGCCAGGCTTCCTGGGAGGGTTGCCCGCTTCTTCACCTCGCCAATCGCACGGCCTCCAAGGCCCTTACCCTGGCCGGAGAGCTCGAGCCGCGCTCCCGAATCGAGGTCGTAGCCTGGGAGGAGGCTCCTCTTTGCCGGGCTGCCTCGAATGCCGATCTTCTCGTCTGCTCGCTCGCCGATGAGCCCGCTCTTTTGAGGAATCCCGGCTTTCTTGATCGGCTGCTTCGCCCCGGTCTTTTCGTCTTCGACCTGCGCTATTGGCCGGTCCATCTGCCTCTGCTCCAAGCCGCTCGGGCAAGAGGAGCCCAGACGGCGAACGGACTCGGAATGCTCCTTCACCAGGCCGGGTTGGCTTTTGAACTCTGGACAGGGACTCCCGCACCCATTTCGATCATGCGCGAAGCGCTTTCTGCTTCTCTTGCGCCGAGCACGGCGGAAAAGAGTTCTGGCTGAGGATCCGTTCCCGTCCGATCCTTTCCGCCGATTCCAGATTGACGGAATTTCGTCTTCCGTTTGGGCCAAGGAGGAGCAGGAAATATTCTTCCGTCAACGGAAAGGAAAAATAGTTCGCCCGTTGAGGGTTTCCCTTGTCCGCTCCCCTTCCCAAACTTAGGATTCGTATTTCTATCGAACACGAGCCCGATTCGTCGGTCAAAGCTCCTGTGAACAACCTTGCAAAGTGGTTCATAGTCTTGCACTTGGCGGCTGCTCGAATCCAACCCTATGCTATTTACCAACCAATTGGTGGTCAGCTAGTTATGAACTACAGAGTCTGCAAGGGCGCCATCCCTGCGCCTCTTGGTGAATAAGTTGTGAATAACACGTCCGCAGAGTTCGGCTGGATCTGGGAAAAAGTCTGCCAGGAGATGCAAACCACGGCGTCGCGAGACGCAGTGGAACGCTGGTTTTGCCCCCTTCGAATCCTGGCTCTCTCCGAGGAGCAGATCACCCTCGAAGCACCGGACTCCATTTACCGTTATTGGATTGAAGAAAATTATCTGCCTCAGCTTTCCAGCGCCTTGGCGAAAATTCTCGGGCGACAGGTGCGTGTCGTCTTTCCCGCCGCGTCCTCCGGAACCCATTCGGCTGCTGCAGAGCACCCCCCCGGGAAGGCAGAGAAACCGGAACTACGGACGAACGGCACCTCGGAATCGATCTCTTCCAACGGCTTAAATCCCCGGTACACGTTTGACTCCTTCATCGTCGGAGCCAACAGCGAATTTGCTCACGCCGCCGCCCATGCCGTCGCGAATGCACCGGCGCGCGCCTACAACCCCGTTTTCTTTTACGGCAGAGTCGGCCTCGGAAAAACGCACCTCATGCAGGCGATTGGTAACGAGATCCATCGTCTTCACCGTTCTCTGCAGGTCCAGTATGTGACTTGCAAGCAGTTCACCACCGAGTTCATCGAAGCAATCCAGAAGGGGGCCCTGCTACGGTTTCGCAGG
>JAQUAR010000244.1 GCA_028687155.1 Methylacidiphilaceae bacterium
CTTCTCTTTTGGCTCTCCCTCTTTCCCTTCGTGACCGACTGGGCGGGCGAAAACCATTCCGCCCCACTTCCCACCGCCATCTACGGCGCCGTCCTGTTCTGTGCGTCGGTCGCCTATTTCGTCCTGCAGTCCCTGATCATCACCGAGCAGGGTTGCGATTCGAAGCTGGCGGCGGCGATCGGACGGGACTGGAAGGGGAAGCTTTCCTCCATCCTTTATGCGTCGGCGATCCCGGTTGCCTTCTTGCAGCCGTGGCTCGCGCAGGCCGTCTATGCATTGGTCGCCTTGTTCTGGCTCGTTCCCGACCGCCGGCTCGCGCAGGCGCTCAAAGAGGCGTAAATTTCGAAGAATGACGACCCAATTCGACTTGGATACGCGGGAGCTGGCTGAAAGCTACGATCGGTTGAGCGACGCTCAATTTCGCTTCGGGAAGCTCCTGGTCGATCGCTTGGAGATTCAGACAGGGCAACGGGTTCTGGATGTCGGTTGCGGGACGGGGCGGCTGGCGGAGTACCTAGCGCAAAGGGTCGGGCCTTCCGGAGAGGTCCTCGGGATCGATCCGCTCCCCTTTCGGATCGAGATCGCCCGGAAAAGAGCCAGGCCCGGTCTCGCCTTCGAGATCGGGGGGAGCGACGATCTCGGCCGCTTTGCCGATCGCTCCTGGGATCTCGTTTGTCTCAACAGCGTCTTTCACTGGATCGAACGGAAGGCGGAAGGGCTGCGCGAGATCCACCGGATTCTCCAGCCGGGCGGGAGGCTTGGGATCGGGACGGGAGACAAAGTTCAACCCAACCCGTTCCATGCGATTATCAAAGAGGCGATTGCCTCGGTAATGGGCAAGGTCCCCGAAGGGGCTCAGCTCTCTCCCTTTCTGCTTTCCGCGGAGGAGGTGCGCGCACTGGTTCTCGGGGCGGGGTTTTCGGTGCTCCGGGTGGAGTCCACGCTCAACACCGACTTTGTGGATCGAGTGGACGATCTGCTCGATTTCTTTCAAGCGAGCAGCTTCGGAAACTTTCTGGCTCTGGTTCCCGAGGAGAGACAACCGGCGGTCACCGGGAGAATTCGCGAGGAGTTGGAAAAGCTCCGGACCCCGCACGGCATCGAGAGAAAGTTTCAGCGGCTGCTGGTCGTTGCCGAGCGCAAGGAGTAAGCAGTCGGCCTTGGATGGAAACGAAAAGCGGGGTGCGGATGAAAAGAGAAGAAGTTCACGCAAGTTGGGTGGATCTCGAAGCTGCCGACGGGAGCCGATTTTCGGGCTTCCTGGCTCGGCCCTCCGCTCCCGGATCCTATCCGGGCATCCTCGTCTTTATGGAGGCCTTCGGGGTGAACCGCCACATCCGGAATGTCACCGAGCGGATCGCCGGGGAGGGCTATCTGGCACTCGCCCCGGATCTCTACCACCGGAGTGCTCCGCGCTGGGAGGGGAGCTACGAGGACTTTTCCCAAGCGCTCGCCCATCTTCGGCAGGTGACGGTCGAGCAGCTTTCGGCCGACGTGCAAGGCGGCTATCGGTGGCTGAGCGCTCGCGGCGCCGGCCGATCGGTGGGGGCGGTTGGCTTCTGTTTCGGGGGCCGGGTGGCCTTCCTGAGCAGCACGGTCGCTCCTTTGCGCGCAGCCTGCTCCTTTTACGGCGGAGGGATCGCGCCGGAACTCCTAGATCGGGCGAAGGACGTATCCGCTCCGCTTCTCCTCTTTTGGGGGGGACGCGACCAGCACATTCCGCCGGAGCAGATCCGGGCGACCGCCGACGCCCTTCGGGCGGCCGGAAAGAGCTTCATCGAGGTGACCTTTTCGGAAGCGGGCCACGGCTTCTTTTGCGAGGAGCGGGGCAGCTACAATCCCGAGGCCGCCCGGATGTCCTGGCCGCTCCTCCTGGAGTTTTTCGGCCATCATCTCCGCTAAAGTTAGCTAAAAGGAGACGCGGATCATGGCCTGGATCCAAAAAGGCATTTGGAGAGCGGCATATTCGAGGTTCGCCGTCCGGGCGGGAGTAAAGCCGGGCGCCCCGGCGATCCAGTAATGATTGTCGGTGAAGTTGTAGAGCCAGACCCGCGCCTCCCAATGCTTGGCGGCATAGAAGACGCTCGCGTTCAAGGTGTACCAGGCCGGAGCCCGGACGGCGTAGTCGTAGGAGAGGAACTGCCCGCCCTGCTCGATCGCCCAAAAGGAGACGCCGAAGCCCGCATCGGTCTTGTAGGTCAGCATGAGGTTGCCGTACTCCTTGGGAAAACCGATGAACGGGTAGACACCCGGGGCGAGGGAGACGATCTGGCTGACCGGAAGGCCGTACTGCGCGGCCACATTGGCCGGGTAGGGGGTGAAGGTGGTCGGGCCGACGCCGTCCGTGTTGGTCCAGTTTTCGTATCCTTGCATGTAGTTGAAGCCGAAGTTCGCCCAGAAATGGTGGTTCGGCCGATAGCTCCCCTGGAGTTGGACTCCTTGGACATCGGCGGATACGGTCGGGGTGGTGCCTCCGGGGAGAACGAAGGCCGGAATGAACCCCGACTGAGCGTAGGCCGAGAGGCCGAGGAAGAGGGTCTCCCGGAGGAGGGAGAACTTGAGGCCCGTTTCGTAAAGGGTCTGGGTCTGGTGGTAGTAGGTGCTGGTGAACTCCGGTGCGAAGGAGCCGAAGATCGACTGGGCGGTCGTCTGTCCGAAGTAGTAGGTCGAATACCAGGACATCCAGGGAAAGATCCGGTAGGTGGGGCTGGCGGTGACCTGCGGCAGGAGGGCGCTCGTCGAGGTCGCGTCATAGGCGGGGCCGATGAGCAGGGCGGGGGTGCCGGACGGGGGTTGGGCGTTGACGAAGTAGGCGTCGAGCCGGGTTCCGAGGAAGAGAGTCGCCTTTTCTCCGAAATGGAGGATGTCCTGGAGGAAGGGCGAGATCTCCCAGAAGTTGCACTGGGTCGAGGCGAAGTTGTCGACGTTGTAATATTCTCCCGGATAGCCCGGAATCGGGATGTCGGTGAGGAACGGATTGTTGTAGGCGGGGCTGATCGCGAGGGAGTAAGGCACGGGAAGCGAGGCGTCGGCAGCCGTGATCGGCTTGCTCATGTCGGCCTGGTTGCTCGTCGGATGCCAGCTTCCCGAATACTCCTCGTCGCTTAGGAAGCGGAAGGCGAGGCCGCCATCCACGCTTTGCGAGAACCAGGAACTCTTCTTTTCGGGTTCCCAGCGGACTTCGAGTCGGTCGGCGAGATTGGCCCCGTAGGGCATGACGACCCAGGTCGGGTCGGGGACCGGCTGAGCGGCGTTTGCCTGGAAATACTCGAAGAGGGTGTTGTTCACCAGGGTCAACCGTTCATTGAGACGGATCGTGGCAACCGCCTGGCTCACGGCGTAGAACTGGCGGGAGGAGTCGAGCGGCGTGTTGAAGAGATTGGCTCGGCCGCTGATCGGCACCTGGGGTCCCCAGGCGATGGCGTATCCGGAGCCCGGAGGAGGAGTCCCCTGGCCGGGATGAAACTGGCCGAAGGGCT
>JAQUAR010000245.1 GCA_028687155.1 Methylacidiphilaceae bacterium
TCCCTCTTCTGGGAAGCAAAGCCGTGTCGATGATGATGCTTCTCTTCCTCTTTGCCTACAATGCCTCTCGCGGAGCCTCTCTCTGCGGTTTTCTCCCCTGGATGACTTCTCTGGTGCCAGACGGCTCTCGCGGATGGTTCCTCGCCCGTGATCTCTTTTTCTCGGCTGCCGCAAGCGTGATCATTCTGGCCGGCTCCTTCCTCCTCTTCCGCGGCCACTCCTCCCTCTCGGCTTTTTCCTGGACTTTCTGGGGGAGTTTTACCGCCGGGCTCTGCAGCCTCTGGCTACTCAAGCAGGTGCCAGACGTCCCAATTGCTGCTGCGGACCAGCCCCGGGAAACGAGTGCTAGGAAGAGCGAAGGGGACCGCAGACTTTTTGATCTGATGGGCTTCAATGTTTTGATGGCGAGTTCCCTCTCCGCGGGCGCCGTCTTCTGGGTGCCTCTTTTGCAACGAGAGCACCAGTGGACCCCTGCCGGCGTCCTCGGCCTTTTGGCCAGCCAAAGCGGGCTCGTCCTACTCAGCCTGGTGTTCCTGCGCAACCAGATCGATCGGTTCGGCAATCGCCCGGCCCTTCTTGCCGCGATCCTGGCGATCACAACCAATTTTGGCCTCTGGCTCGCGATTGCCGCCCGTCTGCTCCCGGTTCATCCGATCACCCTGACGCTCGTTGTCGCCTCTTGGGGGATCGGATTTTCCTGCTTTCAAGTCGGCAACGTCCATCTGGCCATGCAGCTCGCGCCTCGGGAAGGGCGGAGCGAATATTTTGCCCGCTTCAGCGTGGTCAACAGCCTCGCTCTCGGAGCAGGTCCTATCCTCTGGGGAGCCTTTCTCGGCTCTTTTTCGGGTTGGAAGCTGCGCATCGGCTTCGCAGAAGCCAACCCGTATGTCTTCCTCTTTCTCTGCTTGTGCCTGCTCGTAGCCGCAAGCTTCTTCTTCTTGGCTCGTCTTCCCGGCGGGGGGCTTCCGGAAGGCTCGCCCGCACCGTGAACGCCGGCTCGCGAACCTGATCTCCCCAACTGCGCGAAAACTCTTTTTGCTCCCTTGATTCCCGCTGACGCGCCATCCTATAGTGATTTTCCCTTTTTCAGAACAATAGACCGCATGATCTTGGCAACCTGTCGTGAAACCCTGCCAGGGGAAAATCGGGTTTCCCTCATCCCCGAAGGAGTCCCTGCCCTGATCAAGCTAGGGCTCGAGGTCGTCCTCGAATCCGGAGCAGGCGAGGCGGCCGGATTCCCCGATCAGGCCTATCGGGAACGAGGGGCGCGCTTGGAAAGTCGCCGTGAGCTGCTCCCCCAAGCCCAGATCCTCTGTCAATTTCATCCGCCGACTCCGGAAGAGATCGCCCAACTCTCCCCGGGCACCGTGGTGATCTCTCTGCTCTACCCCCTGACACGGCTTCCTCTGGTCGCCGAGATGGCTAAACGAGGGCTCACCGTCTTCGCCTTGGACCTTCTGCCCAGGATCAGCAGAGCCCAGTCAATGGATGCGCTCAGCTCTCAGACTACGGTGGCAGGCTACCGGGCCGTCGTGCTGGCCGCCTCCTTGCTCCCCCGCTTCTTCCCGATGCTGATGACCCCTGCGGGCACCATTCCCCCCGCTCGTGTCTTCATCATCGGAGCCGGCGTGGCGGGATTGCAGGCGATCGCAACGGCACGGCGGCTGGGCGCGATCGTCGAAGCGCATGATGTTCGGCCAGTGGCCAAGGAGCAGGTCGAGAGCCTGGGAGCCCGCTTCGTGGGTCTGGAGAAGGAAGCGGCGGGCTCGGAGGATTCCTCGGGTTATGCGAAGGCCCAATCCGAAGAGTTTCTTCGGCGCCAGCGGGAGCTCATCGCCGCCCAATGCCAAAAGGCGGATGTGGTCATCACCACGGCACTCATTCCGGGGAAGCCCGCGCCGACCCTCATCGCCAAGGAAGCTGTGGAGCGGATGCGCCCGGGATCGGTGATCGTCGATCTGGCGGCAGAGCAAGGAGGGAACTGCGAACTGACCGAACCCGGCCAGACCGTCGTTCGCTCCGGAGTCACCCTATGCGGCCTCCTCAACCCCGCGTCTGCGCTGGCACCGCAAGCGAGCCTCTTTTATTCCAAGAATCTCCAAGCTTTTCTCTCCCTCCTCATGAAGGACGGTGCGTTGCAGATCCAGACGGAAGATCCGATCTTCGGACAGACGCTGGTCTGCCGAGCGGGAGAGATCGTCCACGAAGGCGTCCGGAAAGCAAGCGGAGCGAGCCTGGTCGCACAGAAGGGCTGATCTCTCGCCGCTCGTACGACGCACGACATTCCCAAGGATTCGCTGATGGAACCACAGATCGATTGGCTTACCAATCTCTACGTCTTTGTCCTGGCCTCTTTCCTAGGCTTGGAGCTCATTCACAAGGTCTCCCGGCTACTCCATACCCCGCTCATGTCCCTGACCAACGCAATCTCCTCGATTGCGCTGGTCGGCTCCCTCTTGCTGGCTGGCTCGGGCGATCGCCTGCTTGCCGTGATCCTGGGAACGGCCGCCATCACCGCCTCGTCGATCAACGCGGTGGGCGGTTTCCTCATCACGGATCGCATCCTTCGCATGTTCCGCAAGAAAAACGGCAGGTAGGCGATGGTTGATTCCTGGGTTCAGCTTGCCTATCTCCTCGCGGCCGCCCTCTTCATCCTCTCCTTGAAATGGATGAACGAGGTGCGGACAGCCCGCTTGGGGAACTGGGCGGGGGCGCTCGGAATGGCCGTCGCCGTCGTGGCCACGCTCGGCAAGCCGGAAATTCATAGCTTCCTCTGGATTGGCGTGGCGCTCGTCCTTGGGACGGCGATCGGGACTCCTATGGCACTGCTCATGCCCATGACGGCGGTCCCGCAGAGAACCGCTCTTTCGCACGCGTTCGGAGCCCTGGCGGCCGGCCTAGTCGGCAGTGCGGAATACTACCTCCGGGGGAGCACCCTCGGAGCCGGAGCAACCGCCATTCTCTGCGCGGAGGTCCTGCTCGGGTTTCTGACCTTTACGGGCAGCCTTCTCGCCTTCGGAAAGCTCCACGAGATCCTGCCTACCCGACCCATCCTCTATCCGGGACGACTTTTCGTGAGCTTCGCGGTCTTGGGGCTGGCGATCCTTTCCGCACTCTGGCTCGCTTTTGTGCCGACCCCTCACGGGATCCTCTTTGGGTTCTTCATCGTCTTGTCCCTCCTCTTCGGCGTCCTTCTTGTCCTGCCGATCGGGGGAGCCGACATGCCGACCGTGATCTCGATCCTCAACGCCTATGCCGGCCTGTCCGCTTCGTTCATGGGCTTTCTCCTCAACAACAAGCTTTTGATTCTGGCCGGAGCGCTGGATGGGTCCTCGGGTTTGATCCTCTCCATTCAAATGTGCAAGGCGATGAATCGCTCTTTCCTCAATGTCTTATTCGGGGCGATGGGCCATGTCGTTGAAACCGCGGCGCCCCATCGCGACGGGAGATCGATCCAGGGCTACACCCCGCAGGAAGC
>JAQUAR010000246.1 GCA_028687155.1 Methylacidiphilaceae bacterium
CGCGATCGGGGTGGCCGTCGGGTATCTCTTGCGGGATGCGGCCGGCCGGAAAGCAGAGGTGCCTTGGATTCCCTATTCGGCGGCGCGATTGAGCGAGTTGCGGGTCGCCGGGGTTCCGGTCTTTCTCGATTTCACTGCGTCCTGGTGCTTGACGTGTAAGGTCAACGAGCGGGTGGCCCTCGACAACCCGGAAGTCCGCAAGCGGCTTTCCGACCGGGGAGTCGTCTGGATGGTCGCGGATTGGACGAACCGGGACCCGGCGATCACGCAGGCATTGACCGAGCTGGGGCGAAGCGGGGTTCCGACCTACGTACTCTACGGCCCCGACTCCCAGGCGCAGCCCAAGCTGCTTCCGGAACTGCTGACTCCACGCCTTCTCCTGGACGAACTCGACAACCTCCCGGCCGCGCACGCTCAGGCGCCCGAGTTGTCGTCCTCGCCGCAATCCGGGCCGTGAAGAGCATGGAGCGTGACGGTAGCCCGGAGAAGGGCCGGGCCTTTTTTCCGGGATTCGGCGTCTTCGAAACCCTCCGGGTCGAAAAGGGGCTTCCGCAATTCGTGGAGGAGCACTGGCGGACGCTGGGAGAGGCGGCGGATGCTCTGGGGCTTAGCCGCAAAGTCGATTTCCGGGCACAGGCTCGCCACCTGCCGCCCGGAGAAACGGGCCGCTGGCGCTGGCTGCTCACATGGGATGACCAGTGGGAGAGCTTTACCGAGGAGAAGCCTTCGGGGCGGCGCGCTTTCTCGCTAGAACCAGCCTCTTTGCGCGTCGGTTCCGAGAACTGGGATGCGCGTTTCAAAACAGTCAGCTATTTGACGCGCTGGCAGGCTCGGAGGTCGGTGGCGGCAGACGAGGCTCTTCTCTGCAACGAACGAGGCGAGATCGCTTCCGGGGCTTGCAGCAATCTCTTCTGGGTCCGCGGAAAGTCGATCTACACCCCGGCTCCGGAGGCGGGATGCCGGGCTGGGGTCGTCCGGCACTGGATCCTGGGACGGGCCAGGGTCATCGAGGGCCGCTTCCCCTTGGCCGCGCTCGAGGAAGCCGAGGAGATCTTTTTGAGCAATAGCTGGATCGGCGTCATGCCGGTCCACCGCTACCTCGGCCGGTCCTTCCCTGTCGGCCCTGTTGCCCGCCGGCTTCGGAGGGAGCTCCAAAAGACGTTGCAGGGACGCGTCCCTGGACAGAATGGCGGTTAAAGCGCCGGCTTATCCCGCTTTAGGTCGGGCGTAAGCGCGGGCGGAGGGGCGGAGGGGCAGAGCTGCCGGCTCCGTTTCCGCTCGATCCCGGCCGCAATCCAGACGGAGAGCTCGTAAAGGAGATACATGGGAGCCGTCAGGAGAAAGAGGGTGAAGGGATCGGAGGTGGGGGTGATGCAGGCGGCGGCAACGAGGATGACGACGATGGCATGGCGGCGATAGCGCCGCAAGAGCTCGACGCGGAGGATGCCGAAGTAGGTGAGCAGGACAACGACCAAGGGAAGCTCGAAGGCGAGGCCGAAGCCCACCACCATCTGGATGACGAAGTCGAGGTAGTTGGGCAGGGTCCACTGGGTTTCGACCCCGAGGTTGCGGCTGTAAAGGACGAAGAAGCGGAGGGTTTGCGGCAATAGTCCGGCGTAGGAAAAGAAGCCGCCGAGGAGGAAGAGGAGGGCGCCGGCGGAAAAGATGGGAAGAACCGCCCGTTTTTCCGTCGCCGTAAGCGCGGGGAGCAGAAATTCGCCGACAAAGTAGAGGACGGCGGGCAGGGCGAGCACGATCCCGGTTAAAAGGCCGATTTGGAGCTGGACCGAGAAGGGGTCGACCACGCCCAGGAAGCGGAGGATCTTGGTCGGATCTTCCCCCGCCTTCTTGAGGGGAGCGAGGAGGAGCCCGAGAATGGGCTTGGTTTCCACGAATCCGACCACGGCGGCTACCGCCACGGCGGCTACGGCCTTGAAGACCATCCAGCGCAGATCTTCCAGATGATCGAGGAAGGGTTTCTCGTCGGCGGAAGGCATCGTTATGCGGCGGGGCTCGGGGGAGCAGGACGAGCCGTATCGCCTTTCGGTAAGGCCGGGGTCCCGTAAAACTTCTTTCCCCACTCAATCCTGGGACGTCCGTGGCTGGTGCGCCAGCGGTTGGTGTCCCGCAGCGAATAAAGACAGCCGCAATACTCCTGTTGGTAGAAGCCTTCTTCCCGGGAGAGGGAGATCATCCGCTCCGCACCGCCGAGCTTTCTCCAGTTGTAGGTCCAGTAGGTGAGGCCCGAATGGCGGGAAGCAGCCCGCACCCCGGCCCCCGTAACCTGTTCGAAGTCTTTCCACCGCGAGATGCCGAGGCTACTCGTGAAGACGGGGAAACCATGCTCAGCCGCATAGAGCGCGGTCCGCTCGAAGCGGAGGTCGAAGCAGGCCGTGCAGCGCACGCCCCGCTCGGGCTCCCATTCGAGCCCGCGTACGCGGGAAAACCAGTTGTCAGTATCGTAATCCGCATCGACAAAGGGCACGGAGAGCTTTTGGGCAAAGGCGATGTTCTCGCGCTTGCGCAGCTCGTACTCGGCATGCGGATGGATGTTCGGGTTGTAGAAAAAGACCGTGAGCTCGGCCCCCTTGGCCAGGATCCTCTCCATGACGGCACCCGCGCAGGGGGCGCAGCAGGAGTGGAGGAGAACCTTCGTCTCCCCCGCGGACAGCTCGAACTCCGGTGCGGTCGGCCGACGTCGCATCATCCAGAACCAAGCTCGGAACGGGTCGTCTTGGCAAGAGGAAGTTGAGCGCGACGGCTCTTGCCTGTGGTGTCGGATCAGGCGAAGGTCCGATCGAGACTGCGGCGCAGCTCCTCGAGCTGGCCCGAGAATCGTACGGGGTAGGGGGCCGCCGCTGGAGTGAGGACGCGTAGCTCCTCGGGAAGGGAGGCAAGTCCTCGTGCGCTCCTCTCTCGGGCGGCGAGCAGCGTCTCGGGAGGGGAGAGGCGCTCCCCGCCCTTCATCACGGGGAGCAGAAGCGGTTCCCCGGGATGATCCTCTCCATCGAGAGCCACCAGGTCGGAAGCGATCTTGCCGGAGGGACCGTACTGCCGGAACACCTGCTTGCGCCCAGGCCACGTTGCCTTGCCCTCGGAGCGCTTCCGCCGGGCCTTTCCCGCATACTCCTCGAGCTTGTAGACGCAATCGAGGTAGGGCGCGTCGGAGGAGGTGTCGAGGGAGGTGCCGATTCCGAAGCCGTCAATCGGAGCAGCCGCCGCAATGAGCTCTTGAAGCCTTTCTTCGGAGAGGTTTCCACTCGCGAAGATGCCGACGTCCCTCAAGCCCGCCTCGTCGAGGATCCGGCGGACGCGGCGCGCGTGAGCGCCGAGATCCCCGCTGTCGAGGCGAACGGCCAGCGGCCGAATGCCTCGTTCCTCCAGGCGTGGGGTGAGGGCGGCGAGCTTCCGGACCGCTTCCTCGGTGTCGTACGTGTCGACGAGGAAGACGGCGCGATC
>JAQUAR010000010.1:0-7786 GCA_028687155.1 Methylacidiphilaceae bacterium
ATCGATAAAAATCTCGTTGACCGGCGTTCCCGGCCCGCCGCTCGGACGAGGCCAGGGGACCCGAACCTCCGTCCCCTCCTCGTCCCGGAGAACGAGACAATGGCGATCGATCTGCGCCACTCGAGCTTTGCAAAGGCCTGAGGGTGTTCGAATCACGAGCGGCTCGCCTGGATGGTAGACCCTGCCCCCGACGATCACCTCTTGTCCCTCGAAGTATCCCCAAATCGGCAGGTAGGAAGCGAGGCTCGAAAGGGAGACCGGATGCTCCCCGCTCTGCGCCGACCCGGTTTCAAAAGCGCCGCTCGCCGGCAACCCAAAGGCATCGACTCCCCCCGGAGGAGGGAGAGCGACGCTCGCCGTCAGCGGGGAAGAGGGCGGCGCAGGGAGGCTTTGCCGGCTGCTTGGCGATCTCTCTCCGGGAAGATGGGCTTCCCCATCCGCCTGAGCGGCCGCATGGGTCACTTTGCCGATCTCCCATCCAGCTTTTCGGTTGGGGGAAAAGAGCAAGAAGAGGAGAAGACCGATGAACCCCGAAAGAACGAGGGTGGTCGGAGATAGAGATAGCTTTCCTCTCTTGGCCGGAATCTGCTCCCCTTTCGTCTCGTTCACGGGACCATTCGGGTTCATCTCGATCTCCTCGTGGTCAGGGCCGCAAGCCGAGGTCGCCCGGCCGTGGGCTTAGGACCGATAGAGGGGGAGGGGAAGACCCGGGGGAGGCGACGGTGCAAAGATCTGGGCGCGTGAGGCGACGGAAGGCGATCTCGGTTCGTAAGCTCCCAACCCGGGTACCGCGAGGGCAGCCGACGGCAATTCGAGTCGGAGCCAAGTCGAGAAGCTCGCGGTCACAAAAGAGAAGAAACTCGACGGCCGCCTGCGAACGGCACTCGACTTCCATAAGGATTCCTTCCGGAGCTTGGCTCAGGCCTACTAGGCGAAAGTCATCCCGCCGGCGCTGGAAGCGGCTCACGGCATCGACCAGCCGCGCCTCGGCGGCGCCGGCGGTGTGCGTCTCCCATTGCGTCAAGCGCCATCGCGCCGCTGCGATCTCCTGCGAGTGCTGTTGCAAAAAGCCCTGAGCCGCCTCGCTCTGCTGCCAGAGCGCAGCTCGCTTCTTCGCCTCTGCCGGAATCGATTGGGCGACCCGGACAAGAACCATGCTGACCCCAAGACAGGCCCCCAGAAAGAGCAGCGTCTTGCGACTCATCGCAGATCCTCCCAGCGCAGCAGCGCGATCAGGGTTGCCCGGAGCGGCTCCGCTCCATGAGCGTCCCCGCTGTCCAAGGAGTAGGGTATCTTCAATCCGGTCGGGTTGAGACGAATCTTTCGGCCCGTGCTCCTTTCGAATGCCATACCGACCATCGCCCCAAAGGTCGCCATGGCTCCCATTCCGTCGGTGTCGAAACTCCGAATTTGGATCCGCACGTGGCCCCCTTGCGTTGTGGAGGGGGCGCTGATCTCCAGCGCGTCGACGAGAAGCGAGGGTACGGCGGAGAAGGCCACCGCGGCGACCATGGGTGCGAGCCGGGTTCGCGTCGCTAATTCTTTGTCGAGGAGATTCGCCCGGGAGAGGATCTCTTCTCCCTCGTGCCGCAAGCGAATCCACTGGGCTTCCTTGGCTCCGGCACGCCACCAGGCGGGAGTGGAGATCGCCGGCAGGGCCTGGACCGCCCAGTAAAGAAGGCTCGCTCCAACCATGGTCAAGCCTGCCCAGCGGCAGAGGCACTCGGTCGAGAAACCGCAGACTCCCGTCAGAACATGAGGAAGAGTTTGTGCCTTCGCTTTTCCGTTTGCGTCCGCGGGCGGTCCTTCCCGCCTTCTCAGGAGAAGGGGAGGGGTTCTTTTCCTGCTCTGAGTGGCTGCGTCGTGAGGAGAAGGGATCTCTTGACCCTGCATTCGGCCGGTTCGGGAAGCAGGGCGCTCGCCTGCTAAGTCCTTTGGCGACGGAAGCCTCGCTTCCTTTTCTCCGCCAACCTCCGGCAAAGCCGAAGCCGGAAGATCCGAGGAATCTCCCATGGACTGCGGAAGGCTTCGCGCCGGGTCTTGACTCAAACTCCCGACCGGTTTTTCTACCGGAAAATGATCCTGCAACGATTCGTCTAAGGCCGAAGCGGGCTTGCTTGGCTCGTCTCTCTCCTTGGGTTCGTCCCGTCCCAAGCGAACTCCCGCGATCGGCTCGGGAAGCATCCTCTGCTGGTTCATCGTTCCGCTATCCTTCATAGGACGTTTCGCCTACCTGTCTCCCAAGCGTTCTCCTACGGCTTGCCTCGAGGGTCATTCGTGCTCCTCAGGTACAAACTTTGTGAGCCATGCAGGTTAGAGCCCGGGTGAAGGCGACCCTCGGGGAATTCGGGCGTTGCTGAGGGTCGCCCAGTAGACCCCTTCCTCGTAGAGCACGTTTCCCGTCGCCGGCACGAAAGGGGACTTGGGATCGGTCCGAAGTCCATCGACTACGTAGCGGGGAGGGAGCGATTGGACAAAGACCCGAGCCGAGCGGAGCTCGGTCCCTGCCGGCAGGAGCCGCCTGCCCCAAAGGCGGAGCGGCTCGGTAAGGACAAAGCCGTACCGGGAAGGCTGGACCCGAACCGGCTGGGAGGAGAGCAACGGGTCGCTGGCGCGACACGGGACGTCAACCGCGCAGGCGGGTGCAAAAGCAAGGCGAGATCCGGATCCGCATCCGGCCTCGGCCAACGCAGCAGTCAGCAGGCAGAGAAGAGCGATTTGCGCCTTACCCATCGCGTAACCACCGATCGTATTAGGACGGGAGGGGAAGGCCGCCGCTACCCTATGCAAAAGGAGATGGCCCGCAAGAGAAACAAGGTAGAGCCGATCGATCACCGTCCGGCGCTCTGGGAAAGGGGAATGGCCAGCTTTTCGGAAGCCGTGACTCTTTTGGCTCTCTCTTTTTCGATCGCGGGGAAGTGGGGCGACCTTCTCTTTCTGCTTCTCTATCCTGCCTGGTGTGGTCTCTGGGAGGCGAAGCTCCGCTCCCGGCCCCTTCACTGGCTCTTGGGGTGGCGTCTCGCCCTCTTCGGCCGTTTTTCGTTCGGTCGGTCGCTGGCGCGCGGCCTTCTCCGCGTGCTCTTCCCCTTCCTGCACGTCGGCTGGCGTCGGGTCACCTTATTTGACCTTTGCACCCGGTGCCGATGGACCGTTTGCGCTCCCCTCAAAAACTCCCCTCCGCGCCTCCCGCGGCAAAAGCCGGTGGGTTACCGGTAGGGCGCCGGCAACGAACAAGACTCTCGTTCTCGTCACGCAAATCGCGCGACAGATCTCTTAGGTGAGCACGTCGGCTTCCGCCGTCCCCACTTTCTGACGGACGGCGAGGATCTGTTCGATCAGGGAGACTTCCTTTTGCCGAGCTTCGCGGGCCTGGGTCAATTCGGCCTCGGAAAGCCGATAGAAGTCGGACTGGCTCCCGAGACGGCTCTCCGCTCGCATACGGGCCACATCCTGGACGAGCTGATGGCGCGCCCTCTCCAGATCCTCGATCTTCGCTTCCCGTTGAAGTAGGGCCTCGATTGTCCGGTTGTTCTCGATTCCGAGAGCAAGCGCCCGACCCTCGGTTTGCGCCAGCTTCTCCTCGAGAGCCCGCAACGCGGCTTCGACAGCATCCGCCTCGGGCGGCCATGGCGCGACACTGACGACCCGATCCCTCTCCAGCAGGGCCGCGGCTTCCCCCGGCATCCAATAAAGCCTCGGCGCCAGTCGGTGGATCGACTGCGCGGAATAGCCCGGGAGCTGCAGAATCCCGCCATCCTCGCGAAGCGTGACGAGCACGCGGACGGGAGGCGGCGGCTCGTGCTCCTTGGCGGTCGCCCGCTCGGCGCGAGAGCGCAATTGGAAAGCCGCCAGACCGAAGCCGGAAAGGAGGCAGAGTCCCGCCGCCAAGCTACCGAGTTGCTCCAAGGAGTAGGCGAGGGGGGCGTGGGGAGCGAAGAGACTGGCGCGGCCAAGCAGGAAGCTCCCCGCAAGCCAACCGCCGACCACCCAACTCGCCCTTGGGCTCCGTGCAAGGAGAGCTCCATGCGGCCACCAGCGGCCAACGACCAGAAACCGGAGAAAGATCAGGAGTCTGCCGGAGGGCATCGGCGGTGGCGGAACCCCGCGCAGGGCAAAGAGCAGGCCCGCATACAGGATGAGCAGCAGGCCCGCCTCCATCGCTCTTTCCTTGTTGTCTCTCCCTACTTGTGGCAAATCCAATGCGCTTCCTGTGGGCCGCTTGCGCGGAGACATGCCCGCAAAGGCCATGGGAAAGCCCCAGCTTGGGGAGAAGCAGGGGAGGGAGCCGGAAGAAGAACTTCGACACTTCCTATCAGGGGATCAGAGAACGCATGCGTCAAAAGATTGGACACTATATCGTCGACATCGCCACCGCCCTGCTCGTAGTGATCGCCCTCGACCGATTCGCCCCCGATCCGATCCATTCCTGGCTTCTCAACGGCTGGAACATGACGGGTGACGCGATGGAGGCGGTGGTCCACTGGATCGGCCGCCTCTTTCATTCTCGGTAAGCGAGACGGCCTACCGCCTGGTCGCGCCATTTCTCCTCGGGGTCTGGGATGGCCGGGAACCCGGCACCTTGTCCGGTCTTGTTGCCGCGATCAGTCTTTCATGCGCCATCGGCGCAAGGGCCACGAAGGCATCGGCGCCGCGGAAGGCGCGTTCGGCCTCCACCTGCCAGACTGGATAGTAGTAACGGAGCACCAGAAAGGGGCGCAGAGGAGCGGGACAGTCCCGAAGAATCTCCAGCCACTCCCGCGTCAGCTCTCTTCCTTCGGAGTGGTGCGGCACTTTCTTGCGATCCGGAAAAATCTCGTGGAGGGTGCCCGTTTCTCCCTCAAAGTCGCTGTCCGGTCCGGAAGCGTCCAAGCTGAGTAATTGAAGCTCGCAGCAGGGGAGATGCGTGTCGCCATCGGCGGAACATGCCTCATCCTTCCGCGCCTTCCGCTGGCTGTGAGCCGTGAGCGACACCACCCGCGACCGGAGCGCTCCCGCAGCAATCTCATTGCGAACCCAATACGCGGCATAGAGGGGGAAGGAGCTGTCCCGCATCGGATCAAACCGCTCCAAGGCGCGGTAAAGGCCGATGATCCCGTCGCTACGCATCGCATCCCGGATCTCGGGATTCCGTTGGTCGGAGACGATCCGGTGGACGATCGGCAGGCCCGCTACCAGGAGAGGCTCCGCCGTCGCGGCGAGGGCGGCGTGAGAGCACCGCCACGACGCGCCTGCGGGAGATTGGTCTTTCTCGGCTGTCTCACGCAGTCCATTCCACCAGAATATGTTGAGCCGAAAACTATCGAGCGCGGCGAGCACGGCCTCCGGACAGAGGAATCGCTGCGAACGCAGACGGGCAATGAGTCCGACCACCTCCGCCGCATTGACCCGCCGCTGCCGGCTCGGCTCGTGCATCGCCAGCAGACGTCCCGCCAAGTTCTCCCGAACGGCAGGAACCGCCAGGAGCGAACGCTTTTCGGAACGCAAGGCGGCTTGATAAGAGGCAATGCCTTTCGCCCAATCGATGGCACTTCTCTCCGATTCTCTGGTTTTCGCCGAATCCTCCGCCGCGAACTTCATCGAAGTCTTTCTTAGGACAGCCGAGCTCATCTCCCCCGATCGCCGCCTCGCCGGAACTGCGCCACGGGCGCCCTTTCTCCGCTGCTGCGGCTCCATCCGCTCTTCGAAAGAATGGCCTCCATCTGGCGCTCTTGGGCGTTCGCCCGGAGTTCCGCTTTTTTGAGCTCCTCTTCGACCCACGCCCGCTGGCGTGGCAGATCGAGCAGGGCCGCGGCTTTGCCGGCGGCTTCGCGCAGGGCACTACCCTGCGCCACCTCCGGATAGTTGCCCGTTCGGCTGTCCAGAAAATCCTTCACAGACCAGAACGCGATGGCGAAGGCCCGCGCATAGGGATCGGTCACTTTCCGGCTGGCCAGAACATGGGAGAAGTGGGAAGCAACGCTTTGCGTTCCGCCACGGATCTCTCCACCGACGATGTCCAGAAAATGAAACCGCTCCGCTAAACGGTCGGCGTCCTCCTCACGGTTTCCGCAGGCCAGAGCCACCCCTTTTACGGTATTTCGTGCCCATCGGGTCGGCGCGGCCGGATTCACATGCTCGAAGAAGATCCTGCCTTGGGCATCTGCCAGGATTCTCTGGCGGCTGTCCATCATGGGGCGGTAGTAGCCTTTCGCCAGCCATGGGTCGGCTCGCTCCCGCGCTGCGTTGGCCGCGCCGAGGGCCTCCCCATACCGGCAGAGCGCGTCAGATCGGCTCTGATAGGCTTCCGCCAGCCCCTCGTAGAGGTTGGCCAAGACACCTCGCTGCTCGTTTGCCAGGTTTTGATGGACGCTGGCAACAAACGCCCCAAAGGAGGGAATGCGGCCGCTCTGGATAGCCACCTCCCCGGTGTCCGGCTCGGGTTCGCTGGCGCAGGGTCGCCCCAATCCATCGGTGACACGCGCCAGTCGTGCCAGCACTTCCGGATTGCTCTGCCAACGCGGATCGCGCAGCGCCAGCGCCGTCGCCAAACAGGCTGCGCTGTCGCTCCTGGCTTCCTGTGCGGCTTGCACCCTGGCAAACCTCTCGGCCAAGAGATCCCCCAGTTCCGGATTCCGGGCTGCTCGCTGCGCTTGGCCGCAAACTAAGTCGGCTCCACGGCAAAGAGCTTCTAGTCCGGAACGGCTGAGCGAGGGGGGCGCTACCCGGATGATGTCTGCTCCCCCTGGGGGCCCGGAGGAGCCGCGCCCCAAAACCAGGGCCGCTTCCGCCTCGTTCAAGAGCGCGAATCCGTTGACCTCATGCATCGTTCGACCGGGAAATCAGGCTTTGTCCCAAGGAGGCCAGAGAGCCACCCTGCCTGTCTCACCGATCCCTCTCGAACGGCTCTCTTCGCTCGGGAAAGCGTTTTCCAGAGCGCTCTCTTCGAGCGGGATCGGTATCCAATCGCGGTTGCCGCCCCTTTTCCAACCATTCGACGAGTTCTTTCCCTTTGGAGGTTTGGCAGACGCTGATTTCCTTTGGGAACGCGACAACAGAGAAACGAATTGGTTCCATGTCCTATGCAATAGGTCGATGGAGAAGCGATCAGCCGGTGAACCCGTAGAAGTCGAACCAACATCGCTCGAGCCCGCTCCCAAGATTGCCTTCCCTGCGGATTATATCCTGACCGATCCTGCAGCGGTCCTCGCCGTCGAATGTGCCGTCCAATCGATGGGAGAGGGCGAATCGCTCGGGGCGGTCTTGCTCGATGGGCCGCCCGGTTGTGGGAAGACCTTCCTTGGGAAAGCTCTTGCACGGGCATTGGAAGCCAAGCGCTATCTTTTTCAGTTTTTCCCCGGCTGCGGCAAAGAGGAGCTTCTGCGGGACCGATCGCTAGATGGTCAGGGGCTGGTCGCGGGCCTTCTGCCGCAGGCAATCTCCTCATCACGGGAAGGGAAGACCGTCTTGATTCTGAACGAACTCGACAAGGCGGACGTGTCGGTGGACAGCTTCCTCCTGGATTTTCTCAACGAGGGATCGATCACGATTCCCCAGCTTGGCGGAGAACTCTGCGCCGATCCGAAAAACCTGTTCGTGGCGATCACGAAAAACGATCTACGAGATGCGACCGAAGCGCTGATCCGTCGCTGCCGCACGGTCTACATGGGGTGGCCCACCGTGGAGACCGAGATTCACCTGATCCAGAGCATCTGGCCGTGGGCGACCAGCGCTCTTTGTGAGCCGCTGATCGCCGCGGCAAACCAGTGGCGCCAGCATCCCGGCGTAAAGAAGAAGCCTTCCCCACCCG
>JAQUAR010000010.1:7796-14270 GCA_028687155.1 Methylacidiphilaceae bacterium
GAGATCACCCGCCTGCTCGGAGACTGCTGGCGCATTCGCCGCCGCAACTTGACTCTTTTCGAGTGGAGCCGCTTTTTGGTGATGGGCCTCGTCCCGCTGCCGCAAGACCGCAAGTACTTGGAGGAAAACCCGATGGCCTTGGCAGCACGAATGCGCTCCCTGATCCTCTCGGCAGACCGGCAGTCGGAGGGCCGCGCGATTGCTGCGCCAACGCAGACGAATGGAGCAGGCCAGCAGAGACGAATTGGTCTTCCGCCGACAGGCAATCTTTTGGGAACTTGAGCTGACGCCGGTAGCCAGATCCCGATGTTCCCTCTTGGGCAGAAAGTTCGCTCCCCAAAAAGAACGACTCTTTGCTACCGTGATGGTCCCGGCCGAGACCCGGCGGCTTGCACCCAGCTGGAGACGCGGCCGACGGCATCCTGCCCGGCGCTTCGGAGTCCTTCCGTGACCGCGCCATGGACGCGGCTATAGCTCTGGGTGAAGCCTTCCAGCATCGCTCCGGCCATGTCGGCAAACGCCGAGGACCAGCCGAAGGCGATTCGGGCGGCGACAAACGGGAACATCGAGCCTGCGTGCACAAAAGCGGCGACGATATTGACCCCAAGACTGTAAAACGCCCAAGCGCCCGCCACCGCAAGCATGCCTCGTAAACTTGCCGCCAAAGGATTGGCCAGGCCCTGTCCGGCAGACCCGAGGATGTTTTCAATCACAGTAAGGATTGAGCCTGCCACGCTGTTCGGAGCATCGGTAAGGGGGCTGGGACTCCCTGGAGTGAGCGTCGGCCACCCCACCATCGCCTGCAGAATCGTCGGGATCGCCCACCCGAGCACCGACTGGTCGCCGGACTGCTGCTGGCCATGACCGAACATAAAGTGAAAGATCGTCTGCGAAAGCGCATAGCCGGTGCCGGCAAAGATGAAGTAGAGGGTCGGGACAAGAGCCGTGGCGACCAGCGCTTGTAACATCGGCCGCCAGATTCCCCGGAAGCTCGTAAAAAAGATGAACGGGATCATCGCGATCCCAAAACCGAGGAGCGCCTGATAAGCGAGCTCGCTGCCCGCAACGATCAAGAGCTGGGTGAAAACCAGGGTAAAGACGGCGCTGATCGCAAGAATGGCTGCCGCCACGATCAGCCCAAGGACCATCCCAAGAGAGGTGATCAACGGAATGCCAAGGAGAAGCATGGCGTTCCAGTTGGTGTTTTCGTTGGGCCCCGCATTGCCTCCACCCGTTTGCAAAGCCTTCATCAACGCCTGGATTGCAGCCTTGAGCTGCTGGTAGAGTTGAAGGTTTTCGAACGGGTTGTTGGTTGCTCCTCCCGAGAGCTTAAAGACATTATTGAACATCACGGCCCCGATATAGACCGGTCCGAATTTAAACTGCTCCGGTGAAACAGCGGACGCCGTAACCCCCGAGCCACCGGACCCGTTCTGAGGCAGACCCATCCAGTTAAACCACCAGATTACCGGATTAGTCCCGCTGGGAGCCGCCACCCCTGTTTCCGGTACCGCCATCTGCGCGATCTGCAAGCCGACCTGTTGTCCGCCGGCGATCATTGCCTGGCGATAGCGATCGATCAAAAGCTGTGGGGCCTGGGCATAGATGAGAAGCCAAGCCAAAAAGGCGAGCAAGGTATAATCCAAGATCTCATCGAGGATCGGGCGGCCGAAGACAATCCGCCAGCCGGCAAAGGTGGCAGCCGAGAAGAGAACGTAGGGCATTACCCCCTGTGCGATCGCGAGCCCGTTCTGCCGGAGGAGTGTGCCCATCTGGAAGGCGAACTGCATCAGCGCTGCCATGAGAGGGGCGGCGCCAAACGCTTGATTCTGCTGATAGCCGCCGTTCTGCGCCACGAGCGTTTCCGGCAAGAAGCAGAAGAAGAGGAGAAGAAGCAAGGGGCCGATCCAATGGATACGCCAGTGGCTTCGGCTGTACATAGATCCCCCCTTCTTTGGGTTGGCTTGCTTTCCTTTGCTCACCTGGCAAGCGCCATTCCCATCCGAGTGCGGCACCGGCTAGGCACCGCTGCTCCCGCTGTTGACCTGCCCGTTGATCTGGTTCAATTGCGCATTTGCGCTCCCGCTCCCATCCAGAATCGCCCTCTGGTGCATGGCTTGACGGATATGTTCATGCTCTTGGAGAAGTCCATAGCGGGTCTGCCGGTGATGCTCGATCTGCTGCTGGAGCGTGTTCAGGTGCTGGTGTTTCGCGTTGATTTCACTATTGACGAGCATCCGGAACTGGGCGACCTGCGCGATGGGAAGATTGGGATTGCCCTGGAAGCTTGCCGCCAGCCCCTGTGTCGCTCCTTGAAGGCCCTGTAGTGTGGAGATGACGCCCTGGGTGTGCTGGTAGAGCTGCCGGTTGATCTGTTCGCTCGCATAGTTCTGCTGGATTCGTTGAAGGTTCGCGGCCATCTGGCTGAGAAAGGTCTGCATGACGGCGGCACTCATCCCGGTCACCAGGGTGCCAGCAGCTCCTGCCAGACCGCCGGTTCCGAATTGAACCGGGACAATTTCGCAAACCTCGCGCGGCAGGCTGGACGCGCTCGTGGAACGCGGAACCACAGGCTCGCCGGGCGGGGTGGTCAATAGGGCGGCTTGAATGGCGGGAAGATTTTGTTGGGCGTAGTTATCCAAAGGATTTGCGATGCCGACGCTGCTTCCTCCGCTATTTTGAGACTGGCTGAGCTGGTAGCGCTGAACGGCCCCCCAAGCTCCGTTGGTGAAAATATCCGGCGCGACCGGGCTCAGGCCGTAGGCCGCATTCGCGTTGGGTCCCGTGACCGGATTGTAGAGACCGCTTGTGGTGCCGGACCCGTTCGGGAGGCCTGCCTGGCTGATCCAGAAGGAGGCCTGCTGAGGCCCTGTACCCTGCCATGTCGCCGCCTGGTAGGTGGGATCGGTCGGCTGCGATGGCCGGACGAAGGCGCCATTGCCGAGCATCATCGCCCCGCCGAGCACTGAGGGAAGAATGCTGGAGAGCGTGGCGGGAAGCGCCGCGCCGCCGAGTCCGCCCGATGCCGCCATTGTCCCAACGGAGGCCAAGTTGCCCAGCGCACCCACGCCCATCATCGCCAAAGGATTGAATCCCCCCATGAACATGGGCGCAAAGCTCGTCGCCATCATCCCTAGATTGCCCAGCATGCCTCCAAGGAAGGGGCTTCCGCTTCCCATGAACTGGTTGCCGAGCTGCTGCGCGGCTGCCATCTGGGCGGCGTTGAGCCCAGTCAGAAGGAATGGTGGCATCCAAGACATGCCCAGCGGCATTCCCGAGAGGCCCATCAGGTTGCCGATGAAACCCAAGCCCTGACCAACCAGCCCGGTGCCATTGAATGCCATGCCCAGCGGCCCGCCGGCGGCTCCCAACAGGTTCATTGCAGCCAGCGGGCTCTGGTTGAGCTGACCTTCGTAGGCAGAGAGTTGGCCGAGATTTGCAAGTTGGGCTGCGCTCGTTTTGGTCCCCTGCTCCATCTGCTGGAGAAGCAGGGTCTGCTGCTGGATCTGCTGGTTGGTCTGTTGCACGCAGGCGGTCTCCTGCTGGATCTGCTGCATCAGCAGGCCCGCTTGCGCTGTGAACGAGGTGACGGTCACCGGGTACTGCGCGTCGGCGCTTGGGATCCGCCAGGAAGCGATGCCCAGGGCCACCAGCAGGAGACCGACCCCGACAAAGAGGAAAGATGTCCGTTTCATGCTACTGGTGATAGGACACCGCCGAGGGGAGTCCGGTTCGAGCAAGTGCCGTCTATCGGACAGAATACTTCTGAGCCTGCACGAGGTGGGTTCGCCGGTTGACGAACCCCTCGGGAAGCCGATCGAAGCGAACGTAAGGGAGAGGGCGCTCTTGCCAGCGCCGGTGGAGCGCTTGGCATGCGGCGGCCAGCTCTCGGCAGACCGGAAGCAGCAGACGGCCCTGCGGATGGTCCGCAAAACGGGAGAGAAAGCCTAGCGAGTGCTCCCCGATCGACGGATCTTCAATCGGCATCGAGAGGAGCACCGAGGAGGGATTGACTGCCGAGTCGATCACGAACCATTCCGACCAGGAATCGGGCGACTCGTCGAGCATTCGCGCCCAGATTGGGTAGGGTCCATCGAGGAGCTCGCAAAAGAACGGGCGATCGACGATGATTGCCGGAAAGGCTGGCTCGGATTGGCTCGTCTGCGGCAGATCCGGCCCGAGACGCTGAGTAAAGTAAGCCTCGAAGAGAAGCGCTCGCTGGCGCAACGAGACGGACGGCGGGATCCCATCAAAGAAATCCCAAGAGAGATCCTCCGAGTAGACGACCCGTTCCGGGCTCTCCGGCACCTCGTTCCTGTTTTCTGTTCCTCGCACACGCACCGCCGCCTCCCCAAGCTTCTTCTGTCTTCCCATCTAACGGAAAAGAGAGAATGGGTCCCGGCTCTTGCGCCCCCCGATCTCATGGACCCCCCCCTCCAACATGCCTCCCAGCTCAAGCATCCACTGTTCCAAGCCGTGGCCGGTCTTGCTCCATCCGGTCGAGGCTGCTTGGGCCACGCCTTGAAGCAGAAATCGACCTGCATCACGCCCAGAGCGAGACAGGAGCGTCGCTGCGCTCTGAACCATGGGGAAGGCCACGAAAGCGAGGAAGAGAAGCCGGGGAAACCGATCCGACGAGGGAGAGGGTAGTGCTGATTTTGCTGACATGGCTCCTGGTGGGGCGATCGAGGTGATCCGTGCTACTGCCCCTTTCTTGCGCGAATCGCCTCGGTATATTGCTGCTTGAGCTCCGCCTGATATTCTCCCTCCTCTACCATTTGCCGAATTCTCCTCGGGGTACCGATGTACCGCGCATAGAGGTGTGCGGCTCCAAGAAGGCAGACTGCGAGAATGACCGTGTAGAGGCAGAAGACGGCTAGGTCGGCGGCGGAACGCGATCCGGCCACCAGGTAAGCAACCGCAACGGGAAAGGAGAGCCAGAGTTCCGGTCCCGTCGTAACTGTGCTCGCAAAAAAGAGGCGGTCTCCGTTAACGGTGAGAACGCCTGAGATCAGCGCCATGAAAATCACGCCGACGATCTGGAGATTTTGCTGGTTCACGCCCGCGTTCGGGTTCTGGATCTGCTCAAACATGGATGTCCTCCGAATTGCCGATGTGGATTGGATCGCTTAATAGACTAACGAGGAATGAGATGCAGGAGAAATTGCACGCGCTTGAAGCTTCGACGCCCGAAACGGGGATGGAGCTTCACGACTGCTTCTCCATCCTTCAATTTAGGGAAAACATAAGGAGAGTAGAGCAGGTCCTTCCGGAAGTTGATCTGGAAGTCCTGCGCCGCAATCGGCTTGTTGAGATCGAAGAGGAGTTCCTGAGTACCCCTCGCCAGATAGCCATCGCTCCGATCGACCTCGCCGAAAAGGCGGGACGCAAACTCGTTGGTCGCCGTATGCGGATTCCGGAGAAAGATCATGGTGGCGGTGTTGGTGAGGATGGCGTCGATTTCGGGCTTCGGGAGTCGACCCTCCAAGACTGCCAGAGACTGAAAAGCGACGATGCAGGCACAGCCGTATTCCCGTGCTTTGTCAAAGAAGCCCCGTTCGCCTGTCCAGTCTCCCGTCGTCGCCACCGTGGCGAACTCGTCGCAGAGGTAGACGAGGGGTCGTTCCTGGTTGATGGTCGCCCCTCCCTCCTTCTTCAAGGTCTTCCGTGCAAGCACGGTTCGGAAGAAGTCGAGCTTGAGCAAGAGGCTCGCGACCTTCGCTGCGTTGCGCCACCGGGCGAAGTTCATGTCGAGCACGACGATCTTCCCCTGGTCGATCACCTCGCGGAACGAGAGCTTCCCCCCGGGTTGAACCATCTGGCTAAAGGGCGGCTGCGTCATGAGGGAGGTGAGGGTAGAGACGGTCATGCCGATGGAGCCGGATGTGCGTTCGTTGGCGATGTTGAGATATTCTCCTCGAAAGTAGAGATAGACCTCATCGGAACTTGGATCCTTCCGTTGGTCTCGAAGGACGCGTTCGTACTGCTCAAGCCACCGCTGGAGCGGACCGTGCTCCGGTTCCGGAACCGAGGTGCGGTTCAGCTCGGAGAGCAGAGCTACTCCCTGGTCGGCTTCACCGAGGAAATCGAGAAAGAGCTCACGAAGTTCGGAGCACCGGTCCTCGAAGAGGCCGCAGTGGGCAAGGAGCCCTCGAAGTCGATTGGCGACCTCCCCGAGGACGGTGACCGCCGATCCATAGAGAGTCTCGTCGACCCGGTGCGAATAGAGCGTTGTTCGGAGGGTGCGGACCTGGGGGAGATAGCCGACGAGCGAGTACGCCGCAGGCGCCCCCTTTAGCCTTGGTTGGGAATCTCCTTCGATCAGCCGTATGGCCGTCTCCAGCGCGCTCCTCCGGAGAAGCCACGCTTCCCGTTCGTCGTCCTCCACTGGACAGCTCCCGTCCCGACAGGAATGGAGACTCTTCTTTACCAGAGCAAAAAGGAGAGGGATTTCGGCCTCGATCCGGTTCGAGA
>JAQUAR010000247.1 GCA_028687155.1 Methylacidiphilaceae bacterium
TGTTGGGCGGAAATCGACGGTTCCGCTCTTCGCCATAATCTCAGCGTGGTTCGCGGCAGGATTCCGCAAGAGACCAAGCTCGTCGCCGTGGTCAAAGCCAATGCATACGGCCACGGCCTTGTGCCGGTGGCCCAGGAGCTCGTTCAGGGAGGAGCGGATGTCCTCGGCGTGAGCAACGTCGAAGAGGCGGCTGAACTCCGCGCGGCGGGGTTGGCGACGACTCCTATCCTCTTGCTGAGCGCCTGTCTTCCGGGAGAGTTTCCGAGGGCGATCGAATGCCGCGCCTGGCCGACCATCTCGACCTATGAGGAAGCCAAGCGGCTCAACGCCGCAGCTCAGAAGTCCGGGCGGCGCGCCATCGCCCATTTCAAGATTGACACAGGCATGGGGAGGCTCGGCCTCTGGGGCGCGGAAGCCATCCAGGAACTCAAGCGGGCAGAGCGGCTCCCCGCGGTCGACATCGAGGCGGTCTGCACGCACTTCAGCTCGGCGGACGAGGACCCGGAAAGAACCGAGGAGCAGTGGACGGAGCTGATGCGCTGGCGCCCGCACTTTGCCGAAAAGGCGCTCCACGTCGCAAACAGCGCCAGCCTATGGCGCAAGACCGTCTACGCCTGCTCCTTTGTCCGGGTCGGCCTCGCCCTATACGGCTTGCCACCGATGCCTTTCCTGCGACGGCTGCTTCGGCCCGTCATGTCGTGGAAGACGCGCATCACCCTGCTGCGCCATCTTTCCGCTGGACGAACCGTCAGCTACGGAGCGACCTATCTGCTTCGGAAGGCACAGCGGCTGGCGACGCTCGCCGTCGGATATGGCGATGGCTATTTCCGCGCGCTCTCCAATCGCGCGCAGGTCTTGGTGCGCGGGAATCGCTGCCGCATTCGCGGTCGGGTGACGATGGACCAGACGGTCGTGGATGTCAGCAGTGCCGCCGGATGCAAGGTCGGGGACGAGGTCGTTCTTCTCGGCGCACAGGGCGACCAAGTTATCCACGCCGAGGAGTTGGCCAGGATCGCCGGGACGATCGGGTATGAAATCGTGACGGCAGTCGGCAGTCGCGTTCCCCGGATCTACCGGGAGTTTCTCTCCCTGCCGCAAGGCGGCGGGGCGCCGGTAAAGAGACAAACCCGTCGGACCGGATCGCGACAGTCCCGCCCTTCATCCTCCGAAGGGGGCCTGAGCGAAAGCTCAAGAAACGCCCGATCGCCGCGGGCTTAGAGTGGCGAAGGCGGCCTCGCGGACGCTTTCCATGAAGGAGGGGTGGGCCTGGACCGCCCCCGCCAGCGACTCCAAGGTCGCCCCCATCTCCAGGGCAAGCGCCCCGGCGCCAATCAGATCGGAGGCATGGCTGCCCAGAATCTCCATGCCCGCGATCTTGCCGGAACTCTCGTCCATCAAGATCGTGACGAAGCCTTCTGGCATTTCGGCCGCCAGCGCTCTGCCGTTCGTCTGAAAATAGGCGGTTCCACGTCGATAGGGACGCTTGGCCGCACGGAGCTCCTCCTCCGAAAAGCCGACGCTGGCAGCCTCCGGCTCGGTATAGATTACGCTCGGGATACCCAGGTAGTGTACCTCGGCCGGTTTCCCCGCCAGGAGCTCCGCCACGGCCCTTCCTTCGGCCTGGGCCCGATGCGCCAGCATCGGACCTTCAATGAGGTCGCCAATGGCATAAATCGAGGGCAGAGAAGTCTGCCAGAAGCGATTGACCGCCACCCGTCCGCCCGCCGTCAAGTTCACCCCTGCTTCGGCGAGTCCAAGGCCCTCATGGCACGGTTTTCGCCCCACCGCCACCAGTGCCCGTTCGGCAACAAGAGTACGCTCTTCCCCTCCCTGCTCGACATGAACCGCGACTTCCGTCTCCTTGACTTCAGCACGCGTAACCCGTGCTCCGAGAAGAAACTGGATCTCCTGCTTCTCGAGCTCACGCTGAAGGGCTTTGGAAACGATCGGGCTGAACCCCGCCGCAATCTGCGGAAGCAACTCCACGACGACCACCTTGCTTCCTAATCGGCTCCAAACCGATCCGAGTTCGAGTCCTATGGCTCCTGCTCCAATCACCAAAAGGCTTTTCGGGATCTCCGAAAAGGAGAGCGCTTCGGTGCTGCCCACGACCCGGTCATGGTCGAACGGGAGAATGGGGAACTCGACGGGCTCGCTTCCCGTGGCGAGCAGGATGGAGCGCGTCTCCAGAGTCTCTTCCCGCTCGGCCAGGCGGACCGCAACCGATTGCGGCCCAGCAATCCGGCCGGCTCCCTCGAAGACCTGGACGCCGTTTTGACGCATGAGGAAGGCGATGCCTTTGGCCAGCTTCTCCACGATGGCCTCTTTGCGTGCGTGAAGCCGCGACAGCTCGATCTCGAAGCCCTTCGCTGCAATCCCACTCCTGGGAAGATGATCGCGGGCAAAGAGGTAGGCTTCGGTCGAGGAGAGAAGCACCTTGCTGGGAATGCAGCCGACCCGAAGGCAGGTCCCTCCCAATTGCGAGCAGCGATCCACCAAGGCCGTCCGCAATCCGAGTTCGGAGGCGCGGAGGGCAGCCATGTAGCCGCCCGGTCCAGCACCGATGACGACTAGGTCAAACAGAGCGTTCGTTGCCAAGGCAGCCTCCCGACCGCTCAGAGATCGAGCAGGACGATCCCCGGATTTTCCAGAAGTGCCTTGATCTGCACCAGGAAGCTCACCGCCTCCCGGCCGTCGATCACCCGATGGTCGTAGGTCAAGGCCAAGTGCATCATCGGACGAATTTCCACGTTGCCACGGATCGCGACCGGGCGATCCTGAATCGCATGCATGCCCAGGATCGCGCTTTGCGGCGGATTGAGAATGGGTGTCGAAAAGAGGGAACCAAAAACCCCTCCATTGGTAATCGTGAAGCACCCGCCTTCCAACTCCGGGAGAGTCAACTTCCCCGACCTGGCCCGCTCCGCGAAATCCCGAATCGCTCGCTCGACTTCCGCGAATCCCTTTTTCTCGGCGTCGCGGAGCACCGGAACGATCAGACCCCGATCGGTCGAGATGGCGATCCCAATGTCGTAGCGATCGGGATAGACAAGATCGCTTCCGTCGATCTGCGCCCCAACCTGGGGCACTTGCCGAAGGGCTTCGACGACCGCCCGGACGAAAAAGGCCATGAAGCCCAGGCGAACGCCGTGTCGCTTTTCAAAGCGTTCTCCATATCGCTCACGAAGTTCCTTCACCGCCGTGAGGTCGGCCTCGTTGAAGGTCGTCAAGTGGGCGGTGTTCTGGTGCGCGGACAAGAGCCGTTCGGCAATCTTGAGCCGAATGGGACTCATCGGCTTCCTCTGCCGCGGCCGCGCGGGAGCTTCCTGCTGAATGGACAGATCTCCCTCGGAGGAGCCAAACCGCTCCCACTCTTCCTCCCGAAGCACTCGCCCGCCCTTGGGAGATCGGATCGACCGGGATGGGCCGGACGGGA
>JAQUAR010000248.1 GCA_028687155.1 Methylacidiphilaceae bacterium
AGCCAAGCTCTACGAAATGGGGGGCGTACTCCCTCTTCCGATTCGGAAGTGGGCCAACAAATAGGCGGGCACACGCGAACCTCTGGAAAGCGCAGAGTTTTTCAGAATCGCTCTTGATTTTCTGTGGGGAGTCGCTAACCACGGAACAGTCGGAAGGAGGAGATGGAGGGATTTTTGTTCGGGTTTTCGGCCATTGTGCTATTGGGCAGCGCCGTGGCTGTCGTCGTCAGTCGCAGCCCCGTGGCTTCGGCCTTAAGCCTTGTCACGACGATTCTGGCGCTGGCCGGACTCTTCGGGCTTTTGGGAGCCTATTTCCTGGCCGCCGTCCAAGTGTGGGTCTACGCAGGGGCGGTCATGGTGCTCTTTCTCTTTATTGTCATGTTGCTTGACCTGAAGGCCGAAGAGGCGGCCCCAATTCGCGCGCTCGGGATGGGAGCGGGGCTACTCACGGTGATTATCCTTGGAGCCGGTTTCTGGCATGCGATCCCGGCCTCCGCCTGGGAGGCAAACGGGGCGCGAGCGGCGGAGGCGAACGATGCCGCGAGCATCGGGCATCTCCTGTTCGGTGCCTACATTCTCCCCTTCGAGGCGGTTGGGCTTCTCCTGCTCGTCGCCATGGTCGGAGTCATCGTCTTGAGCAAGAGGGATGTGTAGGAAACCGGACGCGTAGCAGATGGGAACTCCGACTCTCGGTCATTACCTGGTTCTCAGCGGGTTGCTCTTCGCCATCGGCCTTGCGGGGGTGATCGTTCGGCGAGATCTGTTGATCATGTACATGTGTTTGGAGATCATGCTGAACGCTGCGAATCTCTCCCTGGTCGCTTTCAGCCGGTTCACTCAACAGGTGCGAGGCGAAGTCTTTGTCTTCTTTGTGATTACCGTGGCCGCGGTCGAGGTGGCGGTCGGATTGGCTCTCCTGGTTTCGCTCTATCGGATAAAGCGCACGACCAAGGCCGAAGAGATCACCGCTCTGAAATTCTAACTCCTTATGGCCTGGCTCCTCCTTCTCGCTCCGCTCTCTTCCGCGCTTCTGGTCTGGGTAGCCCTCCGTCGTCATCCTCGGGCCAGCCAAGCGGTCTCGATCACGGCGAGCCTGATCACCTTTTTGACGGCGGTCGGGATCGCTCTCGGTCGGATCGAGGCCCCCGCCCCGCTGGCATGGATCGACCTCCCCGGGCTTCAGGTGGAGATTGGGATGACCTTGGATGCTCTGGCACGGCTCATGCTGCTCATGGTCACCGGCGTTGCCTTTCTGATTCATGTCTACTCGCTCGGCTATATGGCGGAAGACCCAGGACGGAGCCGGTTTTTCGGAGAGCTTTCCCTCTTCCTCGCTTCGATGATCGGGATCATCGTGGCGACCAACTTCATCATGATGTATATCTTCTGGGAGCTCGTGGGCGTAAGCTCCTATCTTCTCATCGGCTTCTGGTTCGAGAAAAACTCGGCTGCAGACGCCGCTCGGAAGGCATTTCTGGCGAATCGCGTCGGAGATTTTGGCTTCCTCCTGGGGATCTTGACCTTCTGGGCCACTTGCGGAACGGTTGCGTTTCATCCCGAGGCGGCTCGAGCATTGGCTGGGAACTGGCTCGCTCCGATCGTGGGGCTGCTCCTCTTCTGCGGCTGCGTGGGGAAGTCGGCCCAGATTCCCCTCCATGTCTGGCTCCCGGACGCGATGGAGGGCCCAACTCCGGTTTCCGCTCTCATCCATGCGGCCACGATGGTCGCCGCAGGGGTCTACATGCTCTGCCGCATCTTCTTTGTGCTGGAACTTTCGCCGGAGGCCCTCTCGGTCATCGCGTGGACTGGCGGGATCACCGCCCTCGTGGCGGCTTTGATTGCGACGCAGCAGAATGATATCAAGCGGGTGCTTGCCTATTCCACGATGTCGCAGCTCGGGTACATGGTGCTCGCCGTAGGATGCTCCGGAACGACGGCAGCCATGTTTCACCTGACGACCCACGGCTTCTTCAAGGCTCTCCTCTTCATGGGGGCGGGTTCTGTGCTTCATGCCCTCCACCACGAGCAGGATATCTGGAGAATGGGCGGAGTCGGACGAAAGATGCCGTTGACCTTCGTCACCTTCGGGATCGGGGCGGCGGCTCTTTCCGGAATACCGGGACTCGCGGGCTTTTTCAGCAAGGAGGAGATTCTTCAGGTCGCGGCCCACCGCCAGCCGGTGCTGTTCTGGATGGCGGCTTTCACCGCGGCGTTGACGGCCTTTTACATGACGCGGATCACCTTGGTGGCTTTTCTCGGGCAGCCGAGGACCGATGTGGTGAGGCATGCCAAGGAATCGCCCCTGGTCATGGGGTTGCCGCTGATCGTGCTGGCGGGGCTCGCCATCGTTGCGGGCTATCCCTTCTTCGGGATTGTACACTACCTGGGCGGGCAGGAAGCCGCGGAAAACAGCCTGCTGGTCCCTGCGGCTTCCCTGACCGCCGTGATTTTGGGCCTCGCCGCGGGGGCGATCGGCTATGGGCGGGCGAGCAGGGAGCCGATCGCGATTCCGCTCTTTCAAAGAAAGTTCTACTTCGACGAGATCTATGATTGGACCGTTCTCAAGTTGCAGGAGGAATCGGCTCGGCTCCTGTCCTGGATCGACCAGTGGATCATCGGGTTTGCTCTGGTACGTGGAGGAGCCTTTGTTGTGAGCTTGGGCGGGGAAATGCTGCGACTTGTCCAAGCGGGAAACCTGCGGGAGTACGCCTTTGTCTTCGCCTTGGGGGCAGGGGGACTCCTCTTCTTGTTGTTCGGCCGCTGAAGAAGCGGGCAGCCAAATCGGAATATCGAAGGATCACCACCAACCCGCTTATGTCACCCTTGACGATCTTGCTTATCGTCGAAGCATCCGCCATCGGGCTGATCCTCCTCGGCGCTCCTGCCAAAAAGGTTTCTCTGGTCGCGGCGGGAGCCAACTTCCTCCTGAGCCTCTGGATCTACGCGCAATTCCCCGCGGGAATCGGCGGCTGGCACTTCGTGGAGAACCACTCCTGGATCGCGCTCGGCGCGCTGCCTGAAATTCGGTATCATGTCGGAGTCGATGGCATCAACCTTCCGCTGGTGCTCCTCACGACCCTCGTCACGCTCGCGGCGATCTGGGTCTCCCCTGCTCAGATCAAGCGGGCCGGGGAGTTTTATAGCTACCTTCTCCTCCTCTCCCTGGGCGCCTTGGGCGCCTTTGTTTCCCTCGACCTGTTCTTCTTTTATGCCTTTCACGAATTTGCGCTGATCCCGACCTTTCTCCTGATCGGGATTTGGGGAACCGAGAATCGCCAATTCGTCAGTCTCCAGCTCACTCTCTATCTTGGATTAGGCAGCCTCGTTCTCCTCGCCGGAATCATTGCGCTCCTGGGCGTATTGCCGGCGGAAGCACGCACCTTCGACAT
>JAQUAR010000249.1 GCA_028687155.1 Methylacidiphilaceae bacterium
ATGCCGCCTCAATGTACTCGAAGCCGAAGCGCATCATCCGGTCCCGATGTTCAACCAGAATGACGCCAACCTTCGGATCACGCAGGAGCCCGATCATGCCTTTCCGATGGCCGTTCATCCCAGAGCCGACCTCCTTGACGGCCTTGACGATCGGAAGCCGCTTGCTTGAGCGCAAACTCGGTCAACCGAGCCAATTGCCGGTCCAGATCCGCTTTTTGATCGGAGCTGGAGACTCGTGCGTAGAGGGCCACGCCATTCGGTTGCGCCGCCTCAGCATGCACGATTACCGTTCCAGTCGGCAACTGCTCGGCTGGAACGGGCAAACGTCCCTCCTTCCACATCCGCCAAGCCGTCTTGTAGCAGACGCCCTGCCGCTTGGCCCAGACACTCAACTTCACTTGAACAACATGCCATCTTCAGCCACGTATGGCTATAGTTTATTTAGCTGTTGGCAACCCTTTGCCATTGCGTGGGCCACCAGCCAAGCGTCAGCGACGCTGGCGAACTCTTCCCTGGCGGCAGGGGTGTATACTTGATGCTCTTGCTGCGCTTGCGACCATTGCATGAGTCTTGCGTACGCCTCGATCGTCTTCTCGTCCGGCGGGAGAAACCAGCGATGAAACGAATGGTTGGCCCAATCCTTGAGCTCATCGTTCCCGCGGTCGATTTCCTCCTTCACGGCGGCCACGCTCGCCAAGCGGCCTTGATTCGCTTGCTCGACGAGAGCGCTCCAAAACCGCGGAGCGATATCGAAGGCATAGTAACGGCGCGCCGCACCCATGAAAACATCCGCATCTAACAGGTAGAGGATGTGAGGGCGGCTCACGCCGCTGCACCGTTCTCAAGCCGTTCCGCATACCGCTCGAACGCCTTCCCGTAGAGACCGGTCAATCGATACGCCTCACCATACGAAAGCTTGTCCTCCCTTACGGCATGAACCACTGCATCGGCAAAGCGGCGGCTGAGGCGGAGGTTTTGAGAGGCGTAGAAGTTACCGCCCGGCTGCGTCTTCTTCTGTTGCTGCTCTTCGTTTTCGTATTGGCGGTAAAAATTCAAGAACTCGGCATCTGTCACGAGCCCCAAGTCTCGGGCGCGCCTGGCGGCAACCAAGGAGCTAACTTTGAATTCCCGCGCCAGTCTCTGAAAAGGATTCGGGTCTTCTTGCGCCAGGCTCCAAACCCGAAATAGCTCCTTCTTCGGGACGAGGAACTCGGCCGCGATGCGGTTGCATGCTTGCTCGCTCGGTTCTAGGGAAGGTGTGAGCTCCGGAAGATCGAAAGCCGCGCTCTTCCCCAACCAGACGTGAGCCAACTCATGGGCAAGGGTAAACATCTGCGCCGCCTTGCCATCGGCTCCATTCACGAAAATGAGAGGAGCGTATTCGTCGACCAGGACAAAGCCACGGAACTCCCTCGGGTCGAGTTTTCGGTGCGTGTTGTTGCCAACGATTCCGTTGATCACGACAACAATGCCGCTCTCCTCGATCTTATGGCGCAATTCCACGAGGGCATGGGTCCAGGTCCGCTGGCTCGCGGCCCATTGGCCCGATAGTCCCAGCACTTCCCGCATCCTGGCAGCAACTGCTTCTGGCGGATCCTCGAGCCGCGCCGAGGCCACGAAGGGCAGCCGCTCTTCTCCCTGTTGCTCCAGATAATCCCTCAGCCACTCTTGGCGCCGTTGCATCAGGTAAACGGTCTCCAACAGATCCGGACTGATCCGGCGAACCGGCTGATCGGCAAGAGTCCGAAAATCAGGGATTGGCAGTCGTTCTTCGGGCGGGGCGGAAAGGAAGAGATAGCCTAGCGGCGTTGCGGTCTCCTTCGCAAATTTTTCTAGTTGGTGGAGGGTTGGTCGAACTCCACCTTCCTCCCACGCCCCCAGTTGGGGGAACTTGTTCCGCACGGCGGAGGCTCTTCCGGAGCGCTCGACCGCCCAGCGGATCACGGCGCCGTTGACGTTCACCCTGGTCACTGCTTTGCTTCCTCCCGCACGTCGATCTTGCCCGTAACCATAGCTGAAATCAGAGCGGCCCGATACTCTTTTAGCCGGGCGATTTGAACTGTTCCCTAAAAATCCGACCCCTGGTTAAGTGTCAGGGTTCGCATGATTACCTTCTAGCCAATCGCCGTCCGTTGCTGATCGGGCGTGCGGTGCTTCGGGAGGTTGTGGCAAGCGGGAAAGCCGAGGTAAAGGTATGAGAACCATCCTGCACAAAAATGCGACGACTACGCCGGCGATCCGCACGGCGATTCTGGCGGGCAACGGGCAGCGATTACGAGTTGGCGACGGCGTTTCGCGTGACTCGGCAGGCGATTCGTCGGTGGCGGAAGCGGGATAACGCCCGCGGATGCCAGCCACACCCCGCATCATCTTCCGACGACACTCAATCCGGGACAGGAGGAGCTGGTCATCTACTTGCGCACGCATCTCCGGCTGCCGCTGGACGATCTGCTGGCCGTCCTCCGCGAATTTATCGAGCCCTCCATGACCCGCTCGGCCTTGGGTCGGCTCCTGGGGGCACCCTCGGCCACGCCCGGTTGCCTCAACCGGAAAAACCGGCCAATCCCACCCAACCCTTTCAAGTTTACCTGCCGGGCTATTTTCCTGTGGACCTCAAATACCTGCCCCAGATGGCCGACGAGACTTCTCGCCGTTATGTCTTCGTCGCCAAGGACCCGAGCAACCCGTTGGGTCTTCCTGGCGGTCAAGCGGGCAAAGACCCCAGCGGCCGCCCGCAGCTTCCTCCACGCGCTGGCCAAAGCGGCACCCGTGAAAATCCAAACCATCCTCACCGATCGGGTCTTCGGCCAACAACCCAAGGATGCCACCGGATCCCATGAGTTCGACGCGCTCGGCCCTGCATTGGGAATCGAGCACCGCCTGACCAAGCCGAAAACGCCTCGCACGAGTGGCATGGTGGAGCGCTTCAACGGAAGACTGGCGCAGATCCTCCGTACGCATCCCTTCCAAAGCTCCCTCGACCTGAAAACCACGCTCCACCGCTACGCCTGGCTCTAGAACGAACACCTCCCTCAAAAATCGCTCAATCACCAAACCCCATTTCAGGCTCTAAAAATATGGCAACAATCCCATCCGCAGTTCTTTCAAAAAACAGTACGCAATCATCCGGGACCTGACAGCTAAGTTCTGGCCCTTCCGCCTGGCCGCAGTGCCTGCCGGATCTTCGGCATTTCGAGAGCGAATCCAGGCAGCAGCGGAGTTGTGAGCGTGTCATCGAAGCTGTGGACCGCAACCGGCTCCTCCGCGTTTTCCGCGAACCGGAAGATCCGCACGGTCTCCTGGTATCGGTCGAAGATCCAGTATTCCCGAACGCCCGCCCCTCGGTAAATCTCCACCTTGTCCACGAGGTCGATCCGGCT
>JAQUAR010000250.1 GCA_028687155.1 Methylacidiphilaceae bacterium
CGGCTTCGGCTGTCCCTTGATCGCACTCCTTACGACCACAAGGCCCCCTCGTGCTCCGGGTACACTCCCCCGAATGAGGAGAGCACGATCCTCCTCGCGCACCGCCACCACCGGGAGATCCTGAACGGTCGTCTTCACGTTGCCCAGTTGCCCCGGCATCCCCTGATTCCGAAAAATGCGGCCCGGGGTGGAGCGACAGCCAACAGCACCGTTACGGCGGTGCATCTTCGAGCCATGCGCCGCCCCTTGGCCGGAGAAGTTGTGCCTCTTCATCACCCCTTGAAATCCCTTGCCCTTGCTGATCCCGCTCACGTCGACCAGCTGCCCGGGCCGGAAGAGAGTGACCCCAATTTCTTGGCCAGGATTCCACTCCTCGGAGGCAGCGACCGTGAACTCCCGAAGGAAGCGCCGGGAAGCAACGCCGGCCTTGGCTAAATGTCCACGCACAGGCTTGGTCAGAGACTTTTCTCGGACAGTCTCAAAGCTCATCTGCACAGACTTGCTTCCGTCCTGGCGCGCCTGCGATCGAACCACCACGTTCGGTTCCACACCGACCACAGTGACGGGAACCAAGTTACCCTCGGCGTCATAAACCTGGGTCATTCCCAGTTTCCTTCCCAATAGCCCCATGCTCATGCTCTTCTCCCTTTTCCTATCGCCAGACGCCTCACTTAGATCCGAATTGTAATATCCACCCCGGCCGGCAGGTTCAACTTCTTGAGTTCATCAACCGTCTTCGCCGTCGGCTCCATGATCTCGACGAGACGCTTATGGGTCCGGAGTTCAAACTGATCCATGCTCTTCTTGTCGACATGGGGAGATCGGTTCACCGTGAGGCGCTCGATCCTCGTCGGGAGCGGGATAGGACCAGCCACAGCGGAACCGGTTCGACGCGCCGTCTCCGAAATTTCCAAGGCCGCTCGATCCAAGAGCCGGTAATCAAACGACTTCAACCGAATACGAATCTTGCTCGCTGCCATAACGTCCCGTAGTCCTACTTCCGCTTCTGCTCCACAATCTGAGCGACGATTTGCGCGGGCACCTGCTCGAAATGGGAAGGCTCCATCGAATAGGCGGATCTTCCTTTCGACATCGATCGGATGTCGTTGACATACCCAAACATTTCCGCCAAAGGCACCTCCGCCCGCACGTTCGCGGTCTTGCCCTTGGTATCCACATTGAGAATTTTGCCCCTCCTTCTCGTCAGGTCGGCCAGGATGTCCCCCTGATATTCGTCCGGAGTCGATACTTCCACCTTCATGATCGGCTCAAGGAGGATCGGGTTCGCCTTCTTCATCGCATCCTTCATCGCAAAAATTGCGGCCATCTTGAAAGCAAGCTCGTTCGAGTCGACCTCGTGGTAACTCCCATCCAGGATATGTACTTCAAGATCGATGACGGGGCTGCCATGGATCATGCCGGCCGTGAGCGCTTCGTGGACTCCCTTGAAACACGCTGGGATATACTCCTTCGGAATGTTGCCGCCGACGACCTTGCTGATGACCTCGTTCCCCTTGCCTCGTTCCACGGGCTCGATTTCCAGGATTACGTGACCATATTGTCCGCGCCCGCCGCTCTGCTTGATCAGCTTACCCTCGCCTTCCGCCGGGCGAGTAATCGTTTCGCGATAAGCAATCTGGGGCGCGCCGGCATTGGTGCCGACCCCGAACTCCCGGCGGAGCCGGTCGCCGATGATTTCCAAGTGAAGCTCGCCCATCCCGGCAATAATCGTCTGACCGGTCTCTTCATTGGTGCTGACCCGGAACGTGGGATCTTCTTCCATGAGCCGCTGCAAGGCCAAGCTCATCTTTTCACGGTCTGCTTTGGTCTTCGGCTCTACCGCCATTGAGATCACCGGCTCAGGAAAGATCGGCGGCTCCAGGATGACGTCAAAATCCTCGGCGACGAGCGTGTCGCCAGTCGCGACATCCCGAATCCCGACCAGCGCCGCGATATCTCCGGAATGAACCTCTTGGATATCCTTGCGCTCATCGGCCTGCACCTGAACAATGCGGCTGATTCTCTCTCGTTTGCGCGTTCGGGGATTGTAGACGGTCATCCCCTTCTGCAGCGTGCCGGAATAGACGCGGAAGAAGACCAGCTTGCCAACAAAAGGGTCGGACCAGAGCTTGAATGCGAGCGAGCAGAATGGAGCAGTGTCATCAGGCACGACGACGACTTTTTCCCCGCTGACCGGGTGCTGGCCATGGGCAGCTTCAATGTCTACCGGACTCGGCAAGTAATCGATCACCGCATCGACGAGAAATTGGACCCCTTTGTTTCGGAAGGCAGAACCGGCGATGACAGGCACGAACTCGTTGGCGATCACCGTGCGCCGAATCGCCTGCTTGATCTGCTCGATCGTCGGCTGCTGCTCCGCAAGGAAGATCTCGGCCATCGCCTCGTCCTTGTCGGCGAGCGCCTCGATCAGATTACGGCGCGCCGTCTCCGCCGCCTCCCGATGCTCTTCCGGGATCTCCTCTACTAAGTAGGTCGATCCCAAGCGATCGCTATCCGAATAGAGAATCGCCTTGCGATTGATGATGTCGATCTGCCCTTGAAATTCGTCTTCTTTCCCTAGCGGAAGGAGGATAGGCCAAGCATTGGCCCCCAGCTTTTCCCGGATCTCGTGAACCGCGTTCTCAAAATTGGCCCCGACCCGGTCCATCTTGTTGATGAAAGCGATCCGAGGCACGCTGTAGCGCGTGGCCTGCCGCCAGACCGTCTCCGATTGCGGCTGAACCCCGGCCACTCCGCAAAAGACGGCGATGACCCCATCGAGGACCCGTAGCGAGCGTTCGACCTCGGCCGTAAAATCCACATGGCCAGGCGTATCGATGATGTTGATCCGAAATTTCTCGCCGCCGAAGAGCTTGCTGATTCCCTCCTCTTTTCGAACCGGCCAGAAACAGGTGGTTGCCGCGGAGGTGATCGTAATGCCGCGCTCGCGCTCCTGCTCCATCCAGTCGGTGACCGTAGTCCCCTCGTGAACCTCTCCCATCTTATGAATGGTGCCCGTGTAAAAGAGGATGCGCTCGGTCAGGGTAGTCTTGCCCGCATCGATATGAGCGGCGATCCCGATGTTGCGGGTCCTCTCCAGAGTGTACGGTCGGTGGGGAGAGTTTCGGGAGGCCGAAGCGCCTGTGGACGTGGTTGTCGCCATGATTGAAACTTCCTGATCCGTTAATCTAACAGCTACCGGGGGAACCCGCTAGGCATCGTCGGGCTCTTTTTCGCTTCCGACAGGTCGCAAAGCGATCGTCGAAAACAGTCCGCCGTGCTCTTCTTATTTCCCGAACATTCCTAATACCGCAAATGTGCGAAGGCCCGGTTTGCCTGTGCCATCTTATGAACTTCGTCCCGCTTCCTGACCGCCGAAC
>JAQUAR010000251.1 GCA_028687155.1 Methylacidiphilaceae bacterium
GGACATCAAAAGGAAGATCCCTAGGCCGATCACCAGAGGGAACCATCCTCCTTCCCGGAATTTCATGAGATTTGCGCCGAAGAAGACTCCATCCAGCACGATAAAGCAGCCGAAGAAAAGACCCGTGCCCCAGAGCGACCATTTCCAGGACCGGCGGGCGATGAAGACGACCAAGAGGGTCGTGAGCATCATCGTGCCGGTGACGGCCGTCCCATAGGCGGAACTGAGGGCGGCGGAAGACCGGAACCAGAGGACTACGGCGATTGCCGCCCCCAGCAAGAGCCAATTGAGCATCGGCAAATAGATCTGACCCTGCTTGGCTTCCGAGGTGTGAATGATCTTCATCCGGGGCAGATAGCCGAGAAGGAGAGCCTGGTGGGTGGCGGAATAGGCTCCGGAAATCACCGCCTGCGAGGCGATCACCGTGGCGATCCCGGAGACGGCGACCATGGGCAGCGTCGCCCATGGAGGAAAAAGCTGGAAGAAAGGATTCTGGGTGGCTGCGGGATTGCGATCGAGCAGCGCACCCTGCCCGAAGTAGTTCATCGTCAAGGCGGGCAGGACCACAACAAACCACGCGGCCCGAATCGGTCGGGAACCGAAATGGCCCATATCGGCGTAGAGGGCTTCCGCGCCAGTCACGGCAAGGACGACCCCTCCGAGGATCAGGAATCCCCCCAGCCCGTGCATGACGAGAAAACGGAGGGCAAACCAGGGGTTCAGGGCGAGCAGGATCTGAGGATCGGTGAGGACCCAGCGGAGGCCGGAGCCAAAGAGGAGGAGGAACCAGATCGCCATGGCGGGCCCGAAGAGGTGGGCGATGGCCGCGGTGCCTCGGCGTTGAACGAAAAAGAGCCCGACGATGATGCCCAAGGCCAGCGGAATGACCCAAGGTTTTCCCGCCGGCGAGGCGACTCCGATCCCTTCGGTCGCCGACAGGACGGAAATGGCCGGCGTGATCACTCCGTCGCCGTAGAAGAGAGCCGCGCCCAGCAGACCGATCGTCAGGATCCTCCCGGAAGTCCGTCCGTTCCTTCGGGTCGCATGGGAAGCCAATGCGGTTAACGCCATGATCCCGCCTTCCCCATGATTGTCTGCGCGCATGACGATCCAGGCGTATTTGATGCTCACGACCAGGGTCAGGGTCCAGAAGAGGAGGGAAAGAATCCCCAGGAGATTCCCGGTGGTGGCGGGCAGGGAGGTCGCGGAGAGACACGCACTCAGCGTATAGAGCGGGCTCGTGCCGATATCTCCGAAGACGACGCCGAGAGCCGCCAGCGTGAGCAGAGGCATCGATTCTGGATTCCGATTCATGAAGCCGTCTCCTCTGGCCGAGCGGGGGAAGAATGCCCAAGAGCCTTCCCGCAGGCACGGGAAATCTTTTCCGAGGCTGTTTTCTTATCGCGAGATCGCCTCGAGCGTGAGGCCGGGGCGTATCCGCCGACAGCCCAAAAGGAGCAGTCCGGACAGAAGAGCGGGGAGAGCTCCGATCCAGAAGGTCGCCCAGACGCCGTTCATCCCATGACCGAGGAAGCTGCTCAAGAGAGAGGAGCTCACGATCGCACCCAGGGGGCCGATTGCGTTGATGAGTGAGGTGGCGCTGCCCCGGACCCGTGTCGGAAACGACTCGGCGATGTAAGTAAAGAGAGCCGAGTAAGCTCCCGCCCGCCAGAAGTCGGCAAGCGCATAGCACAAGGCCACGGACCAAAACCCTTGGGCGAAGAAGAGGAGCCCCGCATAGGCGAGGGCCGAGGCGATCCAAGCGATCGCCACGGTCTCCCGGCGGCCGAGAAGGTCTCCCAAATATCCGTGGAAGACATAGCCGACGTAGGCGGCGGCACTTCCCGCCCCGAAGGCATAGAGCGCCTCGTTATAGGACAATCCCTTGGCTTGGGTGAAGACCGTGGTCGCCAATACCGTGAAGATCTGTCCCGCGAACCAGTTGAAGAAGAAGGCGCTCAACAGAAACAGAAAGTGGGAGCGCAGATCCCGTCCTAGGAGCTGGATAAGAAACATCTGCCCGGACTTTTCCGCGTCGATGCCGTTGCGCTGGGCATAGCGGGAGGCCACCCCCGGAGCCCGATGCCGAGACAGCCGGCGGAATCGCTGGAGCTTGCGGAAGTGGGGGCTCTCGGGGAGCCAGAGGCGGGCGAGAAAGACGGCGAGGGCGGGAAAGCTGGCGACGAAAAAAACTCCGCGCCAGCCAACCAGAGGAAGGAGCAGCCCCGTCGCCCCCGTGGCCAAGAGCTGGCCGATCGGCCAGCCTCCTTGCACGAAGCCGTAGATTCTGCCCCGTCTCCCTGCCGGTTCCAGCTCCGAAAGATAGACCGTGTTGATCGCCTGTTCGGAATAGCCGAAGCCAGAGAGCGCTCGCGCGAAAATCAGCGAGAAGGGGCCGACCGCCAGTGCCGTCAATCCGGAGCTCAAGGCCGCTCCGCCGACCGTGATGACGAGCGCGTTTCGCCGGCCCAACCCGTCCGCAATGGGGCCGACCAAAAGCGAGGAGAGGAAGCTCGCAACGGCGACCCAGAAGGCGATCGACACGCTCTGCGCGGGAGACCAGCCAAACTCCTTGGCGAGCACGGGCAGGAGAAGCCCGAAGAGCAAAAAGTCGTAGACCGCGAACGTCCAGGCGAAGAAAGCGACCAGGGCGGGGTAGAGGGGATGGGGGACTCTCTCGATCTGTGAAGGGAGTGCCGTGGCGATCGGAGGATCTTCGTTTTGCGAGGACTGCCCAACTCCTCCGTTCACGCCGACGGATGAATGTTGCTCGTTCATGCTTGGGGTACTCCGATCTCCTCCATCCACCGGTGGGATTCTACGACCTGTCGCTCTTCCTCCATGATGGCGCTTAGGGCTTGTTTATGGGGGGTCCAATGCCGCATAGGGGTCGTAAGTTTGCCGCGATGCGCCAGAAAACGCGGCCGTTGAGCCATGCGAGAACGAACCGCCTTCCCCCAAGCTCGCGATCCCTATCCGTCCGTCTCTCAGCGCTTCCACGGGACAAACGGGCTGCCGGAACGGGGCCATCGCACGGTAATAGCGTTGAAACGGCGGTTGGTTCGGGAATCGTTTCCCCGAGCTTAGCGGCTTTGAAAGTCGGCTTCGCTTCAAGATCGCTCATTGCCCTCGTCGTTGTTGGGAGGTCTCGTTCGCCCTTTTGGTTTTCAACGAACGGACTTCAAGCGTGTTTGCTCAAGGTCGTCCTACATCGCACGGCGAACGAGAGATGCAGGCGAGTTTCCTCGATGAATCTCGCTTTCGCCACCCTCCCGTAACAGTTGGAGAAGTCTCCGGCGCATGATCAAGCCGGGTCGGTCGGAGGGCATGTGGGCTTCCACCTTCCGGTTGAGATCGACTCCCACATCCGGATCGGTC
>JAQUAR010000252.1:0-2952 GCA_028687155.1 Methylacidiphilaceae bacterium
ACGAACCTTGGGAGGGGCGATCGGCCGAAACTCTTCGAGGGTTCGTGAAAAGGTGTTGAAGAGATGAAGGGGGATGCGGCAGTGCGTCATGGGATGGATGGCCGCGGGTGCGGCGATGGCGGGAGGTTCTGCTGGGAAGCGGCGACTCGTCGGGCGATCTCTTCGGCCGGATAGGTCAGGATCTCGGAAAGGGTCGGATGGTAGTGGGGCAGCCGGGAAAGCTCCTCCGCTGTGGCATGGACGGAGAGCAGAGCGACGAGCTCGTGGATCAGCTCTGAGGCCTCCGGTCCCGCGATTCCGGCACCAAGCAGCTCTCCCCTCTTCGGCTCGGCGAGCAGCTTGACGAAGCCTCGCGTGGTTCCCTTGAGGAGTGCCTTCCCGTGATCGGCAAAGGGATAACGCGCCACCAAAACGGGCCGGCCGGACTGGTGCGCCGCTGCCTCGGTCAGTCCGAGGCGGGCCACTTCGGGCTCGGTGAAGACGATTTCCATCGTGAGCCGGTAGTCCATCTGCCGGAATGGTTCGCCTCTTCCCAGGGCCAGGCGAGCGGCGTTTTCTCCGGCCACCTCGCCTTGGAGCACGGCGATATGGACGACCTCTTCGATTCCGACGAAGTCGCCTGCGGCAAAGAGGTGCGGCACGCTTGTCCTCATCTGGAAGTCGACCACGGGAGATCTCCCGCGGAAGTCGATCCCGGCGGCGGGGAGGTGCAATCCTTCCCGGGCGGGAGTCCGTCCCGTCGCCAGAAAGATCTCTTCTGCGACCAGCTCGCGGACCGCTCCGTGCTGGACGAGCCGGAGCCGCTTTTCCTCTCCGCTCCTGCCGGCGGAAACCAGCGAAGCGCTCGTGAACAGCTCGATTCCCTCATCCCGAAACGCTTCTTCTAAGACGAGAGCAAGATCGGAATCAAACCGTTTCAGGATCCGAGGTCCGCGCTGCACGAGGCGGACGACAACGCCGAGCCGCCCGAAGAACTGCGCATACTCGACGGCGACGGGGCCGCCCCCGAGGACGATCAGACTCTTGGGAAGCTCTGTTTGCCGGAGCACGGTATTGCTGTCCCAAAATCCGATCTCCGCAAGTTCCGGCAGCGGGGGATGGCTGATCCGGGATCCCGCAGCGATTACGAAGGCCTTGGCGCGCAGGATGCTCTTCTGACCATCGGGATAGGTGAGCGCGACTTGGTGCGGATCGAGAAACGAGGCGTGAGCCCGAATGAGCTGAAAGCCCCCCTGGGTAAGCTCCTTTTGCCGATCGGCCGCAAACTCCGAGACGAGGCGGTGCGTCCGAGCCATGATCGCGGAAAAGTCGGCCCGGATCGGCTGCGTCTGCAGGCCAAACTGGTCCGCCTCTCGAATCGCGTGCCACCTCCGGCTGGCTTCCAGCAGGGCCTTGGTCGGCATGCAGCCGGCGAGGATGCAGAGACCGCCCAGCTGCTCGGCGCTCTCCACAAGAGCCGTGCGGGCGCCTGTGGCCGCCGCCGTCCTCGCGGCGGCAAATCCGGCGCTGCCGCCGCCGATCACGGCCACATCAAAGAGGGGCTCCATCTCCGTCCACCGTTGTTTGTCCTGTCCGGCCATCTCGTCCGGCTGCCCATTCCCTCGCTCGGGTCCGAAAGCAGGGTGCGGCTACGAGCGGCCCTCGACGAGAGCGAGAAGCGGCTCGAACTGCTCCAGATCCGGCAAAAGCATCGTGGGACGGTATCCGGCGAGTTCCGACAGGGAATAGCCTCCCGTGGCCACAGCAATGGAATAGGCGCCGATCGCCTGGGCGCAACGCACATCGTGAGGGGTGTCGCCGATCAGGAAGACCTGCCGTGCCGAGAGCGTCTCTCCCCACCGCTCTTGCAGGAGCTGCATCGCGGACCCGGCGAGCTCATTTCGGCACTCCCAGCGGTCGCCGAAGGCGCCGAACGAGAAGAAGCGCTCCAACCCGAAATGCTCGAGCTTGATCCTGGCGCCGTGCTCGAAATTTCCCGTGAGAAGCCCCTGGCACCATCCGGCTCTCTCTTGGATCGCCGCAAGCAGCCGCTCCACTCCCGGGTAGACGCGGCCCGAAGAGCGTGAAATCTCTTCCTGCAGATGCTGAAGGTAGCGGTCGCGAAACCGCGCGACGTTTTCCTCGGACCAGGGGATCTGGAACCGGGTAAAGATCTGCCGGACGATCGAGGAGTCGGTTCGCCCCCGGTAATCCAGCTCCGGAAGCGAAAGTTCCTGTCCATGGAGTTCGCGTGCGGTGCGCACAATGGCCGTCACCCCCGCCCCCCCGCTCTCAAGGAGGGTGCCGTCGATATCCCAAAGAATGATGCGGAGGGTCGTCATCTTCCGTGAAAAGCCGGAGCCGACGGGCTACGCGCCCAGGATCGAATAGCCACAATCCAGGTAGATCGTCTGCCCAGTGATCGCTCCCGCGCCCTCGCCGGCGAGGAAGAGGGCCGTGGCGCCCACTTCCGCCAGGTCGACGGGCTTCCGCAAGGGTGCTTTCTCCTGATGGTGCTTGAGCATCTGAGGAAAGCCCGAGATTCCGCGAGCGGCAAGCGTGTTGACCGGCCCAGGGCTCAGGGCGTTGACCCGGATCCCCTGAGGGCCCAACTCGTAGGCCAGATACCGGACTGAGGCCTCCAAGGCCGCCTTGGCGGTTCCCATGATGTGATATTGAGGGGTCACCTTTTCGGCACCGTAATAGGTGAGGGTGAGAAGGAGACCCCCTCGAGACATCTGCCGCTTCACCCGCCCGGCGATCGCCAGGAAGGAATAGACGCTGATGTCGAAGGTCACCCGGAAGTCGTCGCGCTTGACCTCGGAAAGGTCGTGCTCGAGCGCGTCCTTGGGCGAAAAGGCGACGCTATGGAGGACCAGATCGATGGTCGGCGCGACGCAGGAGACTTCGGAAAAAAACGATTCGAGTTGCGCATCCTCGGCGAGGGCGCAGCAGAAGACTTTCCCCGGCTTC
>JAQUAR010000252.1:2962-3368 GCA_028687155.1 Methylacidiphilaceae bacterium
GGATTCCGCGAGCTCTTCAACATTCTTGCGCAGCCGTTCACCCTGGCAGCCGAGGATCAGCGAGGCACCCTCGGCGCTCCACGCCTGGGCGATCGACCAGGCGAGGCTCCGCTTGTTGGCGACGCCGAAAACGAGGGCGGTTTTTCCTGCAAGAAATCCCTGGTTCATTGTCTTCCAAAGAACCCCGCGCCTTCTCAAAAGTCACGATCTTTTCTTGGGAAAGGAGAATCGGCGGACCGCTCTCCGAAACTTACGCAAACCGCTACATAGCCGCTCAAAGCTATGCGGCGAGCCTGCTGTTCGGTTCCTGCTTCCTAGAGTCCCGTTTCACGCGGGGCTTGCGCCTCGCGCCAGAGCATTCCTCTCCACAGGCTGCCACCGCAGAGCTTGCGGCCACAATTTCGAG
>JAQUAR010000253.1 GCA_028687155.1 Methylacidiphilaceae bacterium
TGGCGTAGCAGGGGAATGCCGGGGAGAAGGCGCAAAGGGACCAAGGAACAAAAAGCGGTAGATCGGGAAAGGATACGATGGATCGAAAGGGATGGATTGGGCTGATCTTTTGCGTGGTCTGCCTCTTCGCGTGGCAGTGGTACGTCCTCACACACTACGGTCCGCGCCAAGCGCCGAAAGCAGCACAAACGCCCAGTCCCGTGGAGGGGCTCAAGCTTCCCACCACCGTGTCGGAAGGAGGGGCGGGCGAAGGTGCGACCGAGATTGAGCCCCGGAAACCGGTTCCGAGCCCGGGGGCTCTCCCTCCGGAGGAGACGGCCGTTCTCGAAAATGCGCAGATCAAAGTCATTTTCACCTCCTGGGGAGGGGCTATTCGCTCGATCGAGCTCAAGAATCAGCACGCACACGGAGACGAGCCACTCGTCCTCAACCGGTTTAGCCGGGAGCCGGTCTTGAATTTGACGGGATGGGAGGAAGGGGCGGCTCTCGCGGCGTATCGTTGTAGCCAAGAGGGAAAGGATGTCATTTTTGTCCGCACCCTTGCCAATGGCGTGGAACTGCGTCGTCGGTACCAGCTCAACACCGGGTATGAGGTCCGCCTCAACCAACAGTGGGTCAATCCGGCGCCTCGGGAGGTCACTCTCCCGCGGTGGAGACTTTTCGTCGGAGTGGGGGAGCCGATCCATCGGCAGGATCCTCCGGGCACCATTGCGGCGAACTGGCTCTCTCTCCAGGGAAAGCTGGGTCGGATTAGCCTGCCCGATTTTGCTTCTGCTGGACTTCTTGGATTCCAGTGGAGAGGGCCCCGTTCGCTGATCGACAGTCCAAAAGAGTCGATGCGCTGGGTTGCGGTGAAAAGTCAGTTCTATGCCACGGTGCTTCTCCCTCCGGGAACCCTTCCGCCGGATCGTCTCATCTGCCTTCCCGAGCCCCTGCTTGATTTTCCCGGAGGAGGGAAGGGCCAGCCGCCGTCGGGGTTAAAGGCTTGGGCTTCCTTTCCGGACATCGTGCTTCCTCCTGGCTCCTCGCTCGCAACGACGTACACCGTTTTCGCTGGGCCCAAAGAGTACAGCTTGCTGAAAAGCCTGGGTCAAGGGACCGACCGAATCATGGATTACGGATTCTGGGGCTGGATCGTAAAACCCCTGCTCTGGTGCATGGTCCACTTGCATCAGCTTCTCCCGAACTACGGAGTGGTCATCATTGTCTTTACTCTCGGGATCAAGGCCGTCTTTTGGCCTCTCCAGTCTAAGGCGAACCGCCACATGAAGGAGATGCAGGCGCTCAATCCGCGAATCAAGGAACTGCAGGCGAAGTACAAGGAGCAGCCCGAGAAGGCGCAGGCCGAACTCATGAAGCTCTACCGCGAGTTCGGAGTGAATCCGATCGGAGGCTGTCTTCCGGTGGCCGTACAGGTTCCCATCTTCATCGGCTTTTACACCATGCTCCAAAGCGCGGTGGAGTTGCGGCATCAATCCTTCTTGTGGATCCACGATCTCACTCGACCAGACACCGTGGCGACACTGCCGGTCATCGGCCTGGATATCAACCCGCTGCCCCTCATCATGGTGGGCACGCAGATCATTGTCGCGCGGATGAGTACGCCGCAGGCCGAGAACCCGCAGGCTCGCATGATGCAGTGGATGCCCGTCTTCTTCCTCGTCTTCTTCTACAACTTCGCCGCGGCTCTGCCTCTTTACTGGACGGTGAACAACCTCGTTTCCATGGCGCAGACCTATTGGAATCTGCGCAAACCCGTGCCTACGCTGCATCGCGTCAAAAAGCAGAAGGCGTCGGGGCTCTCGCTGCGGAAGTAAGAGAGCAGGAGAGGGGGACCGTATGGAATCCCTGAAGCAATTTGACTTTTTGGTCATTGGCAGCGGACTGGCGGGCCTCTTCTATGCGCTCGAGGTCTCCAAAGCCGGGACCGTGGCGATCCTGACGAAGGGTCGCGCGCAGGAGTCGAACACCCTCCACGCTCAGGGAGGGGTCGCTTGCGTCGCCTCCGCGACCGATACCTTCGAACTGCATATCCAAGATACGCTGAATTCGGGGAGCGGGCTTTGCAAGGAAGGGGTCGTCCGCGGAATCGTGGAGGACGGGCCCGAGCGTATTCGCGACCTAGCCCGGTTGGGGGTTCACTTTGCTACTCTCCCGGGGGAGGAGGGAGAGTCGTGGGATCTGGGAAAGGAAGGAGGGCATAGCCGCCGCCGGATCTTTCACGTGGACGATGCCACGGGGAAGGAAATTGAGCGGGTCCTCTTGCAGGCCGTATCCCTGAATCCCCGAATCCAGGTGTTTGAGCACTATCAAGCCGTCGATTTGATCACCCTCGGGAAGCTGGGATACTCCGCCGACAATCGATGCCTTGGCTGTTACGTCCTGGATCGCACTTCGGGCAGAGTGGAAGTATTCTGTGCCCACCATACCCTGTTGGCGACGGGCGGCTGTGGCAAGGTCTATCTCTACACCACCAACCCCGATGTGGCGACCGGGGACGGCCTTGCCATGGCCTTTCGAGCTGGAGTGCCGGTTGCCAACATGGAGTTCATTCAGTTTCATCCCACCTGTCTCTACCATCCTCAGGCGAAGAGTTTCCTGATTAGTGAGGCGCTGCGGGGCGAGGGGGCTCTGCTCCTCAATCATGAGGGGAACCGATTTTTATCCAGCGTCGACCCGAGAGCCGAGCTTGCTCCGCGCGATATCGTGGCGCGCGCGATTGATGCTGAAACCAAGCGGAGCGGGCATCCGTGCGTCTATTTGGATATTCGGAGGAAGGGAAAGCAGTTCCTCCAGAATAGGTTCCCGACGATCTATTCCGCCTGCCTTCGGTACGGAATCGATATGGCAGCGGACCTCATTCCCGTGGTCCCGGCAGCCCATTATCAGTGTGGAGGGGTGGTGACGAACGTGGACGGCCGGACGGAATTGCCAGGTCTCTGGGCCGCGGGAGAGGTGGCGTGTACGGGTTTGCACGGCGCCAATCGGCTGGCGAGCAACTCCCTGTTAGAGGCCGTCGTCGTTGCCTACCGGGCGGCCAAAGCGCGCGTCGCGGCCGGGCCGCTTTCGCGAAAGGTGCCCATTCCCCCTTGGGACGAGGGATCGGCTGCGGATCCCGATGAGCTCGTCGTGGTGGCGCATAACTGGAGGGAGATTCGCGAACTCATGTGGGATTACGTGGGGATCGTCCGGACGAGGAAACGGCTGCGACGGGCGGGTGTGCGCCTCCAGAATCTGGCGAGGGAGATTCGCGAGTATTACTGGAGCTATCGCCTCAACGCGGACCTGTTGGATCTCCGGAATCTCGTTCTGGTCGCGTCCTTGGTCGTCGACTCGGCACTGGAGCGCCGGGAAAGCCGGGGG
>JAQUAR010000011.1 GCA_028687155.1 Methylacidiphilaceae bacterium
TGCTCAACAAAGGGCCTCACCTCGAAGAGGCCTTGCGCTTCCTGAACGATGTCTTAGGGCGAATGGAAGCCCACCAGACCAAGAAGCGATCCTTGCTCCGACACTTGCATCTCGCCGACCTTTTCAAGAAAAGCAGCCGACATCCCGTCAGGCCGACGGCACGAAGGAAGCCGGAACGTTCCTAAACGGCCGGTCTTCTTCTTATCCGAGAAATCGGGCGAGAACCTCTTCCTTGTCGAGTTTGGTCAAATCGGAGGGAATCGTCTTGACCAGCCGTTCCCGGGTGGAAGGCGAGAGCTTCTCCAAGAGCCTCGGGATCACTTCGGAGCAGGCGGCCAAGCCCCAGCGCTTGCCCTCGCTGTGTTCCCGATGAAGAAGGGACTCGATCTCCCGGGCGAGTTGGCATAGCAACCGCTTGCGAATTTCCAGCTCAATGGTGTTCTGCTCTCCGGCGGGACGCCCTAACGCAATCTTTCCGGTTCGAACCGAATAGCGCCCGGGCTCATCTGTTTCGATGTCCGCCAGTTTCTTGTGCCCCTCCGGAAGAACCTGATCCGCCAGGATCTGAATATGAGTTTTCCCGGAAAGCTCGTCCACCGATACCCGATATGCCTTGAGATGTCCCAAGTCCGCCGTAATCAAGATGTCTATCCGCATGAGATCTTCCGCCTAGCCCACTCGTTGGTTTCGTTCCTTCCCGCTCCCGACCCATTCCTCCGGACCGGGTTTTGAGCTAATCTTGCTAGCGTAGGGGTTACCAGACACGCTAGTCAAGACACCAGAAGCAGATGCGATTGGCGGCGGGCATCCGGTGGGATCATCTGGGATTTACCTGTCCGTTCGGGCAGAGAAAGGTTATCCTTCGATCGATGAAAGCCATGGTCTGGGACGGCCCAGGAAAGGCTCTTGTCGAGCGCTCGCTGCCCACGCCCGAACCGGGAGAGGGTGAGATCCTCGTCAAGGTCAGCGCCTGCGGGGTCTGCCGGACGGACCTCCATGTCGTCGACGGCGATCTCCCGGAGCCAAAGCTGCCCCTCATTCCCGGTCATGAGGTCGTCGGAAGGGTCGAGCGTCCGGGCCCGGAGGCAAAACGGTTCACGATCGGGCAGCGGGTGGGCATTCCTTGGCTGGGCAAAACCTGCGGGCACTGTCGCTTCTGCCGCAGTGGTCGGGAAAACCTCTGCGAAGATCCCGCATTCACGGGTTACACCCGCAATGGAGGCTACGCGGAATATCTGGTGGCCGATGAGCGGTTTGCCTTTCCGCTGCCCGCGGGTTACAGCGACGGGGAGGCCGCACCGCTTCTCTGCGCCGGTCTCATCGGCTACCGCTCGTATCGGCAGGCAGAATCAGGAGAGAAGCTCGGCTTCTACGGGTTCGGAGCAGCAGCGCATCTGCTTGTTCAGCTAGCCGTTGCGCAAGGGAAAGAGGTCTACGCCTTTACCCGGCCCGGTGATGTCGCGGCGCAAACGCTCGCCCGAGAGTTGGGCGCGGTCTGGACCGGCGCCTCGACCGAAGCTCCTCCCGTTCCTCTCGACGCAGCCATCCTCTTCGCTCCGGTCGGGGAGTTGATCCCAGCGGCTTTGCGTGTGCTCGACCGAGGCGGGAAGGTCGTCTGCGCGGGAATTCACATGAGCGACATTCCCTCCTTCCCCTACCGTCTCCTCTGGGAAGAGAGGCAGATCGCCTCGATTGCGAATCTGACTCGGCAGGATGGCGAAGAATTCTTTTCCTTGGCAGCGAGAGTTCATTTTTGTACTCATATCCACTCATACCCGCTTTCGCAGGCAAACGAGGCGCTTGGGGCGCTTCGGGAGGGCCGAATCACGGGTGCGGCCGTCCTATTTCCTGACAACTGACCAAAGTGGATCCCATCTTTGGGAAAAGAGCTTCTTTTCCCGTCGACAAGTAAACAGACCCTGGAGGCAAATGACCGAAGTCCGAGTAAAAAAAGGCGAATCGATCGACAAGGCGTTACGACGGCTCAAGCGCAAGCTCGACCGCGAAGGAACGTTGCGAGAAGTGCGAGCGCGGCGCTCCTTCGAAAAGCCTTCCGACCGCCGACGCCGAAAGGCGAAGGAAGCCAGGTTGAAGGTGTTCACCTTCCACCTTGCCGCTCGCTAGAGCTGGCTGCTCCGCTCGTCGCCTCTCTCCGGTCGCCACGGGTGTCCGGATTGAATAGGAGTTCGATTTCGAGCGAATGGGCGGCAGGTCCAGGGGCCACCCCGCGAGCCTTCTCCAAAGGAGGCTGCGCTCCACGACAAGAGGCAATGACTTTCCCGGCGGGAAGATGTTCGCCTTCCACGAGCTGTTTTGCGACCGCTGAGGCGCGCAGCGAGGACACTTCCCAATTGGGGACGGGCCCTTTGCGAGCACCCGCAGGCGTCGGAGACGGATCGGCGAAAGCCGTGATCCGGACTTCGACGGATGGAGGAAGAGGTTGCAGGCCGGCCGCCACTTCATGAAGAAGCGTCAAGCCGGAACTCCCCATTTTGAGGCCGGCTCCGGGGAAGAGGAGGTGGTCGTCGAGGACGATCACGACCCCGTCTTCTCGGCGGAGGATGGCCGCTTCCTTCGCAATCACCCGTGCCGCGAAAGCTTTATCCAGTCGCTCCTCCAGAGTCCGAAGTTCCAGGGTTTCCGAGAGCGAAAGAGCGCGGGATCTCGGCTCTTCCTTTTTCGAATCGCCTGCTCCATTCGCAGCAGCAGATTGTCCGATGAGGTCTTGCTGCAACCGCAACAGACTGCCCGTCTGGCTAAGTTCAGTTTGCAGTTGGTCGACCACGGCGTGAAGCTTCTGGTTTTCTCTTCGCAGAAGCTCGGAGTCACCTTTCAGGGCTCGTACCTCCCGGTCCCGAACCGTGAACTCGCCGTAAAAGTGAATCGTGCCGATTCCAAGAAAGACGCAGACGCCAATCCAGAAGAGAAGCCCGCCGATGCCTCCGTGCGGGATGACGCTTGGACGGACTTTTTGGGCGTCGACTGGGACGACGGCGGGCTTTTGACTCTCCATCTCGGTTACCAAGGGACTCCGCCGGCTGCGCTGTCCACGATCCGCATTGGGGTAGATACCCGTGTCGGTAGGGAAGCCGCCATGACGCGGCCGCCTAATTCGGGCCGCCTCCCACCGCTTTCTGGATGGGAGGAGCTGTGACAGGCTCCGCCGCGGAGGTATCGACTGTGACGGCCGGAGTGCCGGAAGATCCTCCCGTATTATCCGCGGGCCGCTCCCCGGCACGCAGCGAGAAATGCTTGGTCTTCCCGTTTCGGGAAACGGCGACCTTCATCGGCTCACCAACCGATGCGTAAAAGGATGCATCGACGACGTCCGACAAACGGTGGATCGGCTTTCCGTTAATCCGTTCCAACTGATCTCCTTCCTGCAGTCCACTCTCCTTGGCCGACGAATTGGGAAAGAGCCGGGTGACAATGACAGGGCTCTGCGTTCGGTCGTCTCCGACCCTGGCAACGCCCACCCCAGCCCATGCGTACCGGACTCGGCCATACTGCCGCACGTCTGCGATGATGCGCGCCGTAGCCTTTCCGGGCAATGCATACGCCCACCTCCCCTCGTTGACGACGGCCATCACCACCCCCACGACAGACCCTTGAAGATTGAGCAGCGGCGCTCCCAGCTCTCCCGGGCTGACGGTGATATCCACTCGCAAATGGGAGACGCAAAAGAGGTGATCCTGAAACTGCCGGTCCGATCCCAACACCACTCCCACAATCGGTGACGCGGATAGATTAAATGGATATCCCACCCCGACGACAAAAGCTCCCGGCGGAGGCCCCTTACTGGAGGCGATCGGGAGAAACGACGTCGGCCGGCCTGGGTGAGTCCGCAGCAGAGCCAATCCGCTCCGGCTATCCTGCCCTACCAGCTCGGCGGGCAAGCTTCCGCTCTCCGACTCCACTCGGATCTCCTGCCCTTGCCCCACGAGTTCCGTGAGCGTGACGACTGTTCCGCTCGCATCGATGAAGAAGCCGCTTCCGACGGCATCGACCGAGTTGTTCCGCACTCGCACGCGGACAACGGAGTGCTGCGCCACTCCGAATACCCGGCTGACTTCCGTCCCAAGGGCAGCGACGGATTCCTGCCACGCCCAGGATGGGGTCGCGCTCGACGCGAATAGCAGAAAGCCAACCCCAAAAAGTGAAACTCTAAAAGTCAACGCTGGCTTCATACCGGACGGGAAGCAGACTCGCGAACGATCGTCCTCCATCTCCCCGGTCTTTTGCCTCGGCTGCTACTTCCCCTCCCGCTCCCCATACGATCGTCGGCCTGATGAGGGCCGGCGCTCCGGCGTCCCTCTTGTCAATGAGTAGATCCTGGCTCGACCCGAGATCACGTGTCCAGGAAGGGCCTGCCATCAGGGATGGAGATCCAGCCGCGGAAAGAAGAGTCCCTTTAGAGGCCAAAGGGGCCAAGCGGCCGTGCTGCAGGACAAAGCCTCCGACAGCACCGAAAAGAACCAGCGGGAGAGCATACCGAACGAACAGGGGTCGGAGTTCCGGCAAAGAGAGAGTGAAGAGTTCCGCGAACCGATCCCACCAGCGCGGACGGCCGACAAGCTCCTGCCGTAACCGCCGGTGAACCTGCCCCAGCATCCCCTCGAAATATTCAGGGGTTGCCTTTTCCGCTAAGCGATTGGCGAAGAAGTTACGCAGCTGCTCGTTCAGTTTCGTCTCGATCACTTGCTTTCCCTTCATCGTTGATCCTAAACCTTGCTCTGTTACCGCCGATGGCGTCAAACATAATTACGTAGCAACTGCTGTAAACGTTTATGTGCGTAAAAGAGTCGGGAGCGAATTGTTCCTTCGGAGCAGCCGAGAATCTTGGCAATCTCCCCGTGGCTTAGCCCTTCAATATCGAAAAGCGTGACCACCGCCCGGTGGGCTTCGCTCAACTGGCCAAGCGCTTGATCGAGCTCTCGATGGAGCTCCTGAAGTTCGATTTTCCGCAGAGCCTCTTTTCCCGCCGGTTCGTCGACGAACGCCTCTGGCGTTCTTTCTTCGTCATCCCCTTCTCCGCTGCCGCCTGTCAGCCGGAAGCGGGCAAATTTCCGCCGGTGACTAATCGCCGTATTGACCGCGATCCGATAGATCCAGGTATAGAAGGAGGCCCCGATCCGGAAGCGGCCCATGTTGCGGTAAGCCTTTACAAAGGTTTCCATGAGAACGTCGTTTGTATCCTCATGGTGGAGGAGCACGCCGTAGATCACCCGATAGAGGCGCGCTTGATACCGCTTGACAAGCTGGTCGAACGCCCCAAGATCCCCGTTCTGCAGGCAGAGAACCAGTTCTCGGTCGGTAGGCTCTCGAATGGGAGTGTCCGGCGTGGGTTTTTCCATGCAAGATCAGAAAAGGACTGACGCAGATAGCTTAGTCTCGCCGGATCGAGAATCAACGTCTTCCTTCGTGTCGGCAACCGTTCCTCTCGATTCCTCGTCCCCCGCCTCGCCTTCTCCGTCGACGGGAAGAAAAGTCAATGCGGCTGCCCTCCGGGCTGCCGCCAGACGCCTGCCCCTTCTTCTCGCCGAAGCCCGGGGCACACCTTCCCCTTCCTCCGCTACGGAAGGCGCCGGCTCCGAGGAGTCCCCGGTGGAGCCAGCCGCGGAAGCCATGCGACTGGAGCCTCTTGAGGAACCAGCCCCGGCTCCTCCCCCGCCCTCTCTTCCAAAAGCGACCGGTTCCCCGCAATCAGCGCCCGCGCCAATCCGACGAGTCATCCCGAAAATCTACGCCTGGTCTCTCTGGTTTGCCGCTCTCGTAGTCGCTACCCAAGGATTGGCGCTTCTGTCGGTATTCTGGCTTCGCCACAGGATCAAGGGTGACACGCACGCTCCCGCCCTGATGCCCCACGCCGAGTTCTCGCAACCGGCGCAGGATCGGCCGATCCCGGTTCTTCTGGCCCCTCGCCTTCCGATTTCGTCGGGCCAATACGATCGTCATCTTCCCTCGCTCGTCCTGGACCCTCGTTCCAGTGGAGGGCGCCTAGCTCCACCCGCTCTCACCAACAACGAGCGGGTGTCGGCTCTTCTCCAGGAAGCGAGGCGTTTCAAAAACGAAGGGGATCGGGGGTTGGCGCGAGCAGCCCTCTCGCAAGCCGAAGATCTCGACCCACAAAATCCAACCGTCCTGGAACAACAGGGCGAATGGGCCGAAGAGGAAAAGAACGTCGCGCGGGCCACAGAATACTGGAGTCGGATCGTTTCGCTCGGGCCGGCAGCGGGAACAGCCTACGAAAGAGCCCGCAACCGTCTCGAAGAAGCAGCGCAGGCGGACGGCACCGATTCGAGTGAAGCTGCCTTCCGTCACCAGGTCAAAACCCCACTGCAGCTCCTTGGAGTCGAGCGCCGGAACGGCAACGGCAGCCCGTTTGGTCAGGAATTGGTTTTCCGCTTTCGGATCGCAGCCGATCCCAGGACGAAAATCTCCTTGGGGCAGATCCGCTACCAGTTCTACGCCTACGACCAGATCGATGCGGGCATCATCGTACCCACCAACGCTCAAGTGACCGTGGGCTTCGAGAATGCCTTTCCTCGCTGGGGGGGCAAGCGTGTCGAGGTTCTCCAGGTTACTTATCGCTTGGATCATCCCGTCCCGCATCAGCGATTCTACGGGTATGTCTTCCGCCTCTTTTACAGCGGCATCCTGCAGGCTCAGCGGGCCGAGCCGCCCGAGCTACTCCTGCGATTGCCTTCCGCGAAGGAGAAGTGAGCCTCTCCTTGCCATTGTCGCAAGAGATTCCCTGTCGGACATGCCGGCTAGCTGGGGCGGCCTTCCGACGCAAAGCTCCCCGCGGCGGCCTCCTCGGGCGAGGAGGCCGCCCGCTCTCGGGAGCGCCCGCCGCCCGCCGACGTCTCCGCCTCGTTGCTCTCGCTCGTCGGTGTAGCCACCGCCAAGACGCGCGCGGCCGCCCGGGCGCTCGCTCCGGGCTCTGCGAGCGGTCGTAGGGTCTCGTGCATCGCCTCGACCATTCGAGAGCACTCACCAGGGTTTGCCAGAAGATGCAACGCTGCTTCGGCGATCGCGCCCGGCGTCAGCCTTTCCTGGACGAGTTCGGGGATGATTTCTTTATCGGCCAAGAGATTCACCATGCTCAAAAAACGAACCCGAACCACCCGCTTGGCGACGCTGTACGTAATCGGATTGGCCTTGTAAACGAGAATTTGAGGGGTGCCGACTGCGGCGCATTCCAGAGAAGCCGATCCAGAGCAGAGCAGTGCCAGGCTGCAGCGGGAGAGATGAGAAAGAGGGTAGCCGACTCGCAAGCGAACCGGGCAGCCGGAGCCGTACAGAGCTAACTGCTCGCGGGCGTACGCCTCTCGCCGGGCATCGGGAAGAATCCAGAGAAACTCCAAGTCGTCCCGTTGGGCCTGCATCTCCGCGGCGGCTCCCAAAAGCAGCGGCAGATGGCGCTGGATTTCGCTTTCCCGGCTGCCGGGCAAGAGCGCAACGGTATGCAGGCCGGAAGAGAGCTTCGGCCGCTCGTTGTCCAGAAGCCGATCCCAGAGTGGATGACCCACCCAAGAAACAGCAAGCGAGGTGCCGCGCTGGACGTACCACTCCTTTTCGAACGGAAAGAGGACCAGTAACTCGTCGACGCTTTCGCTTAAAAGCTCGGCACGCCCGGACTTCCAAGCCCACACTTGGGGGCTAACATAAAAAATCACCTTCAACCCTGGCAAGCGGCGGCGAAGAACCCGGGCCAGCCGCAAGTTGAATCCCGGATAGTCGATCAAAATCACCGCCTCGGGGCGAGCGGTCTCGATTTGACGCACGAGTCGATGGAAGAGCTTCCGCAGCCCGGGGTAATGCCGAAAAACCTCCACGAGGCCCACGACAGCGTGCTGGGTAAGGTCGACCGTCTGCCTTTGGCCCGCCGCCGCCATCTTCTCCCCACCCGCGCCGCGGAAAACCACCTCCGGCTCTTGCCGCCGGAGCGCTTCGATTACGAGAGCTCCCAGAGTATCCCCGCTCGGCTCTCCGGCAACCAGGTAGAACTTTCTCTTCCGACGCGATCGCATCATGGAGTAGCAGCCGCCTCTCCGATCCGATCCGAAATCTGCATGGCCAGGTCGAGAGCCGCAACTCCCTTTCCCCCGTCCACGACCGGAGCGAACTGGGATCTCACGCAATCGACGAACGCGGCGATCTGGAGCCGGAGAGGTTCGTCCTTCTCGACCGGAATCGCTTCGCGTTCGATTCGCCCATTCTTCTTCCGGTAGATTTCGCCGCACTGGTCTCCATAATTCAGGGAGAGGTAGGCGTCGTCCTGAAAAATCCGGATCTTCCGCATCTTTTCCGGACTGATCCGGCTACACGTCAAGTTGGCAACGGTCCCACCCGCAAAGCGGATGCGCGCGTTGGCAATATCCTCGGTCGAGCTCAAGACGGCCACTCCGACCGCATCGATGGCGGCCACCGGGCTCCGGACCAGATGTAGGATGATCTCCAGGTCATGAATCATGAGATCGAAGACTACGCCGATCTCAGTATTCCTCCCAGGATAGGGACAGAGGCGATGCGCCTCGATGAACCGAGGAGTGCTCAGAAAGGGCTCCATCGCGCGGAAGGCGGGATTGAACCGCTCCACATGGCCCACCTGCAGCAGCAAGCCCTTCTCGCGAGACAAGAAAACCAGCGCCCGCGCTTGCTCGACTTGGTCCGCAATCGGTTTTTCGACGAGCACATGACAACCCGCCTGCAAGCAAGCGGTTGTCACCGCGAAGTGCGTGCCCGTGGGAGTCGCGACCGTCACCGCCTGAGAGCGTGCAATGAGCTCCTGCATAGAGTCAAATGGCTCCACTCCATATAGTTCAGCCACTTCACGGCACCTCTGCTCGTCCACATCGAAGACGCCGACCAGCTCGGTTTGCGGAAGCTCCGCGCAAAGACGGGCATGGTGTCGGCCGATATGACCAACTCCAATCACCCCGATCCGAATCGGCTGCATCAAGAGATTCCTCCGTCTTCTTGTTTCATTCCGTAAAGAGAAATCCCCATCTCCCCGGCAAGCTGGACGACCTTCTCCTTTTCCAAGATCAATGTTCTGTGCGCTTCACAAACGATGAGCGCCACTCCGGATTTTCGTGCCACTTCGATCGTCTGCCAACCGATGACCGGAACATCGAATCGAAAATCCTGGTCCGGCTTGCTCACCTTGATTAACACCGCCTTGCCGCGCCCCAAAGCCCCTCCACGCTGCAAAGTCATATCGGTTCCCTCGAATGCCTCCACGGCCAGCACCGTGCCTTGCTTGACGACCAGGGACTGCCCGATATCCAGCCGCGAGATTTCCTTTGCCATCCGAAAGCCAAAGCCGGCATCCTCCCTTTGTCTCGGCCGAAGGAACGGTCCTCCAAAATGCCCTACGGGGGCAAGCTCGTCCTCCAGATAGGTCGTAGCAGGCATCAGCGTGACCCCGGAAGCCTTCAGCTCCTCTGCAATGGCTCCGAAGATGGTTGCCGCGTTCCTCACCTTGAGACGGGCCAGCAGTAAAAGAGCTTTCAGATCGGGCCGCAAGTCAAACAGATGGGAGGGCGCCACGGCTCCCGCCATGACGGCGCGAGAAACGCCGCTACGGCGAAAGAAGCGGAGCAAGCCCGTCAGTTGCCCGACTCGGAGCCACTCGGTCCGACTGCTGAGTTTCTCGACTTCCGGATCCGTCTCCCCCACGAAGGCGACCGTGCTGAGCCGCTCGACTCCGGCGCGACGGGCCGCCCGTGCCAGCAAAACAGGGTAGATACCCCGTCCGGCGATCAACCCTAGCTGGTCCTCTTGGATGCTCTCCTCGCCGTCCATTCGACTTCGCTCTCGTTTCCTTCGCCCCGAACCGCTCCGGAGTGAAGCGGAACAATTCAAACCTTGACCGTTGGAGGAAGCGTTCGTAATTTTTTCGGTAAGGCGATTCTGCTACAAAGGAAAGGTGGAAACTTGCGGGGTTTCCACTTTTTTCTTTGGAAGTATCGCCGGAGAGAGTCATGAATCAAGAAGTCTTAGCCATCATCGAATACATGGCGAGGGAGAAGGGTATTCGTAGAGAAACCTTTCTGGAAGCCATGCAGGCGGCGCTGCTCGCCGCGGCCCGCAAAAGCATCGGGCCGGCGCGGGATTTGCGGGTGGAAATCCACCCGAAGACCGGCAAGATCACGGCGCGGGCGAATCTCGAGGTTGTGGAGAAGGTCGTCGACCCCCGAGAACAAGTATCCCTGAGGCGCGCCAAGGAGATCGACCCCTCGGCCCAGCTGGGACAGTTGATCGATGTGGAGGTAACCCCAAAGGACTTCGGTCGCATCGCCGCGCAAGTTTTCAAGCAGTCGATCAATCAAACGATCCGTTCGATCGAGCGGGAGATGGTACTCGCTGAGTTCAAGGATCGTGTGGATCACATTGTGATGGGGACCGTGCGCCGTTTCGAGCGCTCGGATGTGATCCTCGATCTCGGTCGGTACGAAGGCGTCATGGCGGCGCGTGAGCGAGTACCGTCCGAGGAGTACGTGGTCGGGGATCGGATTCGCGCCTATGTGCTTGCGGTCGACAATACCCCGCACGGCCCCCAAATTCTCCTCTCGCGCAGCCATCCCAACTTCGTTCGCAAGCTGCTGGAACTGGAAGTGAGTGAAGTGGCGGACCATACGGTCGAGATCAAGGCCATGGCAAGGGAGCCCGGGTTTCGAACGAAGATCGCCGTATGGAGCTCCAATCCGAAGATCGATCCGGTGGGAGCCTGCGTGGGCGTACGCGGGGCACGCGTCAAGAACATCGCGCGAGAGCTCCACATCGAAAAGATCGATCTCTTCCGCTGGTCACCCGACGTGGCCGAGTTGGCCGTCGAAGCCCTCAAGCCGGCTCGGATCAAAAGCGTCGAGTTGGATGAGGCGCGCAAGCGCGTGAAGGTGGTGGTGGATGAGGAGAATTATTCCATCGCCCTGGGACGGAAAGGGAAGAACGCGTGGCTCGCCGGCAAGATCACTGGATGGGAAATCGATGTCCTCCGGGAGCAATCCGCAGAAGAGAACTTTGCGCAAAAGCTGGCCCGAGCAACCGAGGAGATGGCCACCGCTCTCTCCGTGGATCAGTCGACGGCGGAGCAGATCGTACGGGCGGGCTTTTTGAGTCCGGCCGCCGTGGCTGAAAGCGAAGAGACGGATCTGGCCTCGGTTCTTCCCGAAGTTGACTTAGCGACTGTAAAGAAAATGCGTGAAAATGCGCGGCTTTGTGCCAAAGCTTCTTAAGACCTCGAGTAGTTCATGCCGAAAACCAAGCAGACCATTTCCCCACCGAAGCCGGAGAACGCTCAGCCGAGCAGTGCGAGCCCGGTAGCCTCAATGGAAGAACCTCTCAAAGAGGCTCCCGCCGATTCCGCTGCGGAGGGTAGAAAGACGATCCCCCTCCGAGGACCAATTGCCGTCAGAGATCTAGCCGGCCTTTTGGGAATCAAGCCCTTCCAGATGATCCACCACCTGATGGAGTTAAACATCTTCCCAACGCTGACCCAGCTTTTGGACGAGGATGTCGCTAAAAAGGTTTCCGCGCGCATGGGCTTTGAGGTCCAGACGGAGCGGAAGGAACGGCATGGGCCTCCGCCCCAGGCTCCAAAGGTCGTCGAAGCGCCTCCGCCGGCGCCCGAGGTGACACGCTATTTGGAGGTTCGCTCACCGGTCGTGGCCTTCCTGGGCCACGTCGACCATGGGAAAACCACTCTCTTGGATGCGATCCGGCATACGCGAGTGGCGGCGGGAGAGGCAGGGGGAATCACCCAGCATATCGGCGCCTACACGATCCATCACGGGGGCAAATCGATCACCTTCATCGATACGCCCGGCCACGAAGCCTTTACCGCGATGAGGGCCCGCGGTGCTTCGGTCACTGACATCGTCGTGCTCGTCGTGGCGGCCGACGACGGCGTAATGCCCCAAACGATCGAGGCGATTGATCATGCGCGAGCGGCAAATGTTCCTATTTTAGTCGCCATCAACAAGATCGATGCGCCCGGAGCCAATCCGCTCCGAGTTAAGACCCAGCTCCAGGAGCGAGGTCTCGCTCCTGAAGAGTTTGGTGGCGAAACCATCTTCTGCGAGGTATCGGCCCTAAAAGGAAAAGGAATCGATCACCTTCTGGAGATGATCCTTCTCCAGGCCGAGGTTCTCGAGTTGCGCGCCCTTTTCGATGGCCCGGCGGTCGGACGGGTGATCGAAGCGCAAATGGAGATCGGTCGAGGGCCGACGGCGAGCATTTTGGTTCAGAAAGGGACCCTGCATTCAGGCGACATCGTGCTCTGCGGCCCCTATTGGGGGCGAGTCCGGGCGCTCATCAATGACCTTGGGAAGACGATCCGAGAAGCAGGACCGTCCACCCCTGTCAAGGTAACGGGCCTAAGCGGCCTTCCTTCTCCGGGAGAAGAGCTTGTCGTAGAAAGCGATGAGCGCAGGGCAAGGCAGATTGCCGAGGAACGACTGTCCTCGTTGAAACGCCCGCGCCAAGAAGTGGGTCCGAAGGTCACGCTGGAAAATCTCTTTGCGGCAATCGCAGAAGGTCAGCGCAAGACGTTACACCTAGTCCTCAAGGCCGACACCCAGGGGTCGATCGAAGCGGTGGTGGGTCAGATTGAGAAGATCCCGAGCAAAAAGGTCGAACTATCGGTCATTCACGCGGCGGCTGGGCCCGTCACCGAATCGGATATCCTTCTTGCAAAAGCTTCCGAAGGCATCGTGATCGGCTTCAATGTTAAAACCGACAGTTCGGCGGCGGCCGCCGCCAAGCGCGAAGGGGTCCAGATTAAGCTCTTCAGCGTGATTTACGAGCTGGTCGATCAAGTCCGGGACGCAATGGCGGGACTGCTCGAACCGGAACTCCGCGAAACCGTGCTTGGCACCGCGCTGGTCAAAAAGGTGTTCGAGCTAAACAAATTTTCCGTCGCGGGTGTCCTGGTGCAGTCGGGCCGGATGGTTCGAAAAGGACAGGCACGGATCCTCCGTGGCAAACAGCCGATTTACGACGGGAGCATCCAAACTCTCAAGCGCTTTCAAGACGAAGCCCCGGAGGTTCGCGCGGGGCTCGAGTGCGGCCTGCGACTAGGCAATTTCGATGATTACGAGCCGAACGACATCATCCAGTGCTATCAGTTGGACCGAGTGCCTCAAAGCCTCTGACGTTCGTGCTTCGCTGCCGAGCGCGGCCCGAGCCCGCTTTTCTTCTCGCTTGTCTCCGCTTCCAACCTCCCCTCCGTCGCCCGCTGTCTGCTTCGCCTCGCTTGGCAAGAACCGTCTGGAGTCGCAACCATGGGTACACATCGAACCATCAGGGTGTCTCAAGTCATCCGAAAGGAGCTTTCTCAGTTCTTTCAAAGGGAGGTCTCGCTCGAAGGCTTGCTGATCACGATTTCCGCGGTCGAAACGACTCCCGATCTAAAGGAAGCCTTCGTCTTCATCAGCGCATGGGAGTCTCCCATTCCGGGGGATCAGCTTCTCTCCCTACTCCATCGTCATCGAAGGGAGTGGCAACATCGCCTAGGAAAGAAGCTCCAGTCCAAGTTCACTCCCCAACTCACATTTCGCTTCGATGATTCCCTGGAACGAGGCGATCGCATCTTACGCATCCTCCAGGAACTCGAGACGCAGCAAGCGCCGGCCGAGAACCCGCCGGCCGAAAATGCCTAATCGGTACGGGACTCGGCCGGTCCCTGAAAAATGAAGCGCGCCTTTTGCCAGAGACCGGGAAGGCCGGTCTCCTCTCGCGCCGCTACTTCCGTCTCGATTCGCGAGTAGATCGTCCATTCGATCCTTTGGCCATTCGTTTCCTGCGCAGCTGCCAATTCCGGTCTCCCGAGCCGTTGATAGACGGATGCCAGTCGAAGGT
>JAQUAR010000254.1 GCA_028687155.1 Methylacidiphilaceae bacterium
GCCCAGCACCATTTTGGCCCGATCATCCCTGCCGGCGATTCGGAGGACGCCCCCGACCTCCACGCACCGGTCGCGGAGAACGGTCATCCCGTTTTTGCCCAGAAAGGCGACCGCCCCATCGGCACCGTTATAGTACTCGTGGTTTCCCAGGCACGCAAAGACACCCAAGGGAGCGGAAAGAGAGCGGAAGAGTGGCCCCACGCCAGCCTTCTCCAGCACGGGCGCGGAAGCATCGACCAGATCTCCCGATAGCAGGACGAGATCGGGCGAGGTCGACCGGATCGCCTTGGCGATGCGGGCGAGTCTCCTTGCGCCGAAGGTTCCGGTAATATGGAGGTCGGCGGCGACGGCGATCGTCAGACCAGGGAGAGATGAAGAAGGAGGCGGGGGCGGATCGAGGGAAAGGTCGAGCTTTTGGACCAAGATCCGGCGCGCGTTGACGGTCCCTCGGAGGAGGAGGAGCACGACCAGAGCGATCAAGCCCACCGGGGGAGCCCAGGGAGGAAGGAGGCTCTCCTCAAGCTCTACCGCGCCTGGCAAGAGCCGCAGCAGGTCCCAAGCGGAGATTCCGAGAAAGAGATAGAGCACCGAGGGGATCCAGAGCGAGGAGAGCAGCACGGCCCAATCCGCGACCGGGGAGGGGTTCTTCTCCTGCCAGCGCCGTGCCGCGGGATAGCCGAAAACAGAAGCGGCCGCGAGACAGAGGTAGCCGCTCCTCCAGAAGGGTGAGGGCGGAACGACGGCCCACCCGCGAAGGACCACGTAAAGTCCGATGGCCAGGTAACCGCCTATCAGGAGAGCCGAGAGGGAGATCCCCGGGATCCGGCGTGCCACGGTGCCTTCCGATCGGCTCCTATTCGATCGATGCCAAAGTCGCGTGATGCTCTTGGAGCGCCTTGACCCGGAATTCCTTATGCTGCAGGGAGCGGATTGCTTCCACCGTCGCCCAGGCAGCCGCCATCGTCGTCATGACGGGGACTCCGGCATAGAGCGCCGTCGTTCGAATCTGGATCTCATCCTGCCGCGCGGTTCGTCCTCCGGGGCAGTTGATCACGAGCGCGATCTCCTCGTTCTTGAGCATATCCAGGATATTGGGGCGTCCTTCCGAGAGCTTGTGCAGGCGGTGACAAGGAACGCCCGCTTCGGCAAGCGCTCGGCCGGTTCCCGCCGTGCTGTAGAGGGTAAACCCAAGTTCCTGAAGGGCACGGGCGATCCGGGCGCCCTCTTGCTTATCCCGATCTCGAACGCTCAGGAAGACGTTGCCCCGGAGAGGGAGGCTCGGCGAGGCGGCCGTCTGCGTCTTGGCGTAGGCCAGACCCAGATCCTCGTCGATTCCCATCACCTCGCCCGTCGACTTCATCTCGGGGCCCAGGAGAATATCGACGCCGGGGAATCGACGGAAAGGGAAGACCGCCTCCTTGACGCAATAGTAGCTCGGGATTACTTCCCGCGTAAACCCAAGCTCGGCCAGCGTTTTCCCGGCCATCACCTTCGCTGCGATCTTGGCCAGCGGGACGCCGATGGCTTTGCTGACGAAGGGAACGGTCCGGGAAGCCCGGGGGTTGACCTCAAGGACGTAGAGTCCGTCGCCTTTGACTGCAAATTGAACGTTCATCAGCCCCTTGACCTCCAGCTCCAGCGCCAAGGCTCGGACCGCTTCTCGGATCTCTTGCTGAATGGAGGCCGAGAGGGTGGGAGCGGGGATCACGCAAGCGCTGTCGCCGGAATGGACCCCGGCCTGCTCGATGTGCTCCATGATCGCGCCCACGACGACGGCCCGGCCATCGCAAAGGCAGTCGACGTCTACTTCCGTCGCGTCTTCCAGAAACCGATCGATCAGGATTGGCCTCTCCTGAGAGACGAGCAGCGCCTCCCGGACGTAACGTCGCAAGTCCTCTTCGGCATAGACGATCTGCATCGCCCTTCCTCCGAGGACAAAGGACGGTCGGACGAGGATCGGATAGCCGATCTTCGCCGCCCCGGCCGCTGCCTCTTCCTCGCTCCGCGCGGTCACGCTCAGCGGCTGGCGCAGACCGAGCTTGGCCACCAGATCGGTGAAGAGCTCCCGATCCTCCGCCCGCTCGATCGAGCGCACGGTCGTCCCCAGGATGCTCACCCCCGCACGCTCCAAGGCGGCGGCTAGGTTGAGTGGCGTCTGTCCGCCGAATTGGACGATGGCGCCGGAGGCTTGGGTCGCCTCGTACACGTTGAGCACGTCCTCCAGCGTGAGCGGCTCGAAGAAGAGGAGATCGCTGCAATCATAGTCGGTAGAGACGGTCTCCGGATTGGAGTTGACCATGATCGCCTCCATTCCCATCTCCCGGAGAGCGATCGCCGCATGGACGCAGCAGTAGTCGAACTCGATTCCTTGCCCGATCCGATTCGGACCACCGCCGAGAACCAGAATCCGCTTCTTTTCCCCGAGCGGCGGCAGCTCCCAGCATCCGTCCTCGTAGCTCGAATAGTAGTAAGGGGTATAGGCCGTGAATTCTCCGGCGCAGGTGTCCACGAGCCGGTAGGAGGGACGAAGATTCTGCTCGATCCGCAGGGTACGGACCTCTTCTTCCGAGAGCCGCCAGAGGTGGGCCAACTGCCGGTCGGAAAATCCTTTCCGTTTGGCCCGTGCGAGTGTTCTCGGATCTTTCGGTGCCTGCGAGAGCCTCACCTCCTCTTCGGTCAGCGCTCGAACCTGCTCGAGAAACCAGGGGTCGATCCCCGAGAGCTCGGCAATCTCCTCAAGCTCCATCCCCGCGCGGAAGGCGTGGCGGATATAGAAGATCCGTTCCGCCCGAGGAGTGACCAGATAGTGACGAATCTTCTCCATCGATGGGTCGGAATCGGACTCCGCACCTCCCGCTCCCAAGCCCCAGGCCCCCACCTCCAGAGAGCGAAGCCCCTTCTGGAGCGACTCCTGGAAGGTTCTTCCCATCGCCATCGCCTCGCCGACGCTCTTCATCGAAGAGGTCAGCGTCGGATCAGAAGCCGAAAACTTTTCGAAGGTGAAGCGCGGCAGCTTCGTCACGACGTAGTCGATCGTCGGTTCGAAACTCGCCGGAGTCTCCTGGGTAATATCGTTGCGCAGCTCATCCAGGGTGTACCCGATCGCCAGCTTTGCAGCGATCTTGGCGATTGGGTAGCCCGTCGCCTTCGAGGCAAGCGCCGAAGAGCGGGAGACCCGGGGATTCATTTCGATGACGAGCTGCCGCCCGGTCTTCGGATCGACCGCGAATTGAATGTTCGACCCACCGGTGTCGACACCGATCTCCCGGATCACGGCGAATGCCGCGTCGCGCATCCTCTGAACCTCCCGATCGGAAAGCGTCTGAATCGGCGCGACCGTGATGCTGTCTCCGG
>JAQUAR010000255.1 GCA_028687155.1 Methylacidiphilaceae bacterium
CGGGGTTTCCCTGGGAAATGGACGAAGACGAAATCTGCTTGCGCGCTGGCCGGCGAATCCCTAGGACTCGGCCATGCCCGAGCTTCGCCCCCCTTTTGCTCCGGACCAACTCCTGGATCTCTCCGAGACGAGGCATGCCTCTCTTTTCCTCGGGATCTCCTGGGCCTGGGAAGCTCTGCCACGGATCGCCCGTTACCTGGAGGATCGGCTGGAGCCCGCCATCCTGGGAGAGGTGTCTCCCCTCGCCACCGTGGGGCCTAAGGTCCGGATCGGCAAAGGGAGCATCGTCGAGGCGGGAGCCGTTCTCCTAGGTCCGGCTTGGATCGGAGAGAACTGCTCGATCCGCCCCGGAGCGTTCGTCCGGCAGAATGTCATCGTGGGGGACCGTTGTGTCCTCGGTAACTCCTGCGAGTTCAAAAACGCCCTTCTCTTCCACGACGTGCAAGTTCCCCATTTCAACTATGTGGGCGATTCGATCCTGGGTGCCCACGCCCACATGGGCGCTGGCGCAATCCTATCGAACCTTCGCCTCCGAGGCGACGAAGTGCGGGTCCGCTTTGGGGGACACGTCCTTCCCACGGGCCTGCGCAAGTTCGGCGCGATCCTTGGGGATCATGCGCAAGTCGGGTGCAACGCGGTCCTCAACCCGGGATCGATCCTCGGCCGCCGGTCGCTGGTCCACCCGGGCGTCGTCTGGAGCGGTCATCTTCCGGAAAGAGCCGTCGCCAGGGCTGCAATGCGGCCGGTAGTGGTGGAAGATCCTTCCCCGGCCTGAAAGCCGAGCCCTGCCGCGCACCGGCTCAAGCGAGCAGGCGGCGCCGCGCCAGGAAGAGGGCCAGTCCCCACAGGAGAAGGGCGGAAGCCAGGAAATAAGGGTAGAGATCGTCCGTTAGCAGTCCGGGGCGATCGGAAAACGCGACCTTTTTTTCCGCATCGATCGCCGCAAAGGCTTCTCGAATCGTTCCCTCATCGAGCGCTCGAAAATAGCGTCCCCCGGTCTGGTTCGCCATTCGCCGCAGCAACTCCTCATCGAGGTCCGAAGGGCTCATCTCATTGGCTGCGGTCTGCCCCCCGTCCTCCAAGAGGGACGAATTCGCCTCGCCCAGACGGCCAGCCCCGATGGCAAAGATGGGAATCCTCTTTTGCACAGCCAGCTCAATCGCTTCGTCCGGGGAGAGTGCCCCGCAATTATTCCCGCCATCGGTCAAGAGAATGAGAAACCTCCCCTTGCGCTTTTCCGCCTCCTTCGCCTGCTTGCCCACCAGCCGGGCAAGGGCAAGGCCGACCGCGTCGCCGATCGCCGTCCCATCCTCGATCATTCCCACCTCCAACCGATCGATCTGCCGATCGAGCCAACGATGATCGAAGGTCAGGGGGCTTACGGTGTACGCCCGCCCGGAAAAAGCCACGAGGCCGATCCGATCACCCACGCGCTTCTCCAGAAAAGACTTCACGACACCCTGTACCGCCTCGAACCGGCTCACCGTTCGACCGCCCCGCTCATAATCCTCGGCCAGCATGCTTCCCGAGAGATCCAGAACGAGCAGGATGTCATATCCTTCCCGGGGAATGCGAAAGAGCCCCCTCTCCTCCAGGGGCCTCGCCAGAGCGAGGATCGCCAGCGCCAGGCCGGCGTAGGCGCAAAAGATCGCCATCTTCCCCGATCCGGTCTCCCGCTTGGGCTTCCAGCGTCCGGCGAACGGGAGCAGCCAGGCAGAGGCTTTCCTCCGGCTTCTCGCCCACAAAAGCAACGGGAGGACGGCGGCAAGAAGGAGAAAGAACGGCTGCCCCAGTCGCAGATGGCCCATGTATAAAAACGGAACTCACGACCCCGACCGTTGCTCTGGCCCGAGCCACCCGTTAAGCAACATGCATTTCGCGCATGCGTGCAAGCAGGAATTGAGCGAGTTCCGAGGAGATGAGGCCATCCGTGCTCAGGACGCAACGAGATCGAGGAGCGGGGAATAGCTCCTTCCATCGCTTCTCCCGCTCCCGGACCCACTCCTCCTGGAGCCGCCGAACGGAGCGCGAAGAGGTGTTCAGGGAGAGAAATTCTCCGGAAGTCGGATCAAAGACATCGATGAGGCCCATATCCGGCAGCCTCCTTTCCCAAGGATCTTCGACCCGAACCCCGACCAACTCAAACCTCGATCGCAACCCTACGCAATCCAAAGGCTTTCTTTCCCTCGCGAAATCTCCCAGCCAAACCAGGACTCCGCCCTTCGACAAAGCCGCGTGGACGACCTTCCACGGAATCTCCGGCTCCGGCAGGGGCCAGTGATCGGGAGACCGGCTCGTCAAAAGCCGCAAGAGCGAACGGAGGATCCCGCGCCGATGGCGCTTCGGAGGATAGAGGAGATATCCGCCGGGATAGACATGGAGAATGCCGGTTCGGTCGCGATTATCGGCGGAGAGCACGCCCAAGAAACAGGCGGCCTCCAAGAGGGTCTCCCGCTTGGTCTTGCCCTGAGAGCCAAAGCAGAGCGACGGACTATCCTCGACCAGAAGCAGGAGCGAGAGCTCCCGCTCTTCCACGAACTTCTTGCGATAAGGCTCACCCTTTCGAGCCGTGACATTCCAATCAATGTCCCTCACATCGTCGCCAAACTCGTAGCGCACCACCTGCTCGAACTCCATCCCCTTGCCGCGAAAGGCAGACCGGTAACCTCCTTCCAACAAGGATCTCGTGGAGTGGCGCACACGCCATTCCAGGCGGCGCAAAAGCGCACAGGCTGCAACAACTCGAGAGAGATCTTCGGACGAGTGCACGAATGCCGCTTGGCCGTCCCCCTCAATCCGCCTCGGGGATGGCGGTCCTCTCGAGCAGCTGATCCAAGACCCCGGCGACTTGGATCCCTTGAGCTTCGGCCTCGTAGCTCAAGCCGACTCGATGACGCAGGACATCGGGAAAGATCTCTCGGATCAGCGCCGGGCTCACATACTCGAGCCCGCGGAGCCAGGCCATCGTGCGGCCCGCCAAGAAAAGAGCCAGCGACGCACGCGGCGATGCACCATAGGAGAGGAGCCTCTGTCCATCCAGGATCTCCTCCCGCCGACTCGAGCGCACAAGCTCCAGGATATACCGCTCGACGGCCGGGCTCACGTAGACTTGATCGATCTGCGAACGAAGCTGGCGAATCTCCTCGGCCGAGGAGACCCCGGAAACCTTCGGCGTCTCCGTCAACCTCCCCCATAAACGGAGCATCGAGCGCTCTTCGTCTTCCGACGGGTAATCCACCAAGACCTTGAAGAGAAAGCGGTCCGCCTGCGCCTCCGGCAGCGGATAGGTTCCCTCCTGCTCGATGGGATTCTGCGTAGCGAGCACGAGAAAGGGATCGGGCAGTGGATGCGCCG
>JAQUAR010000256.1 GCA_028687155.1 Methylacidiphilaceae bacterium
AGCAGAGAAAAGGTCACCGCTTGCGCGCTCGCCAATCCCAGAGGCTGGAAAAAGAGAACCAATAGCCCTTCCCGTACTCCGGGTCCAGAAATGCTGATCGGGATGGCGTGCAGAACGCTCACCACGGCAAGGATACCCGCCAAGCTCCAGAAAGGAATCGGTAGCTGGAGGGACGTTGCCGCAAACCAGGCAAATCCGAAGGTCGAGCCATGAGCAGCGAAGGAAAAGAGAGCGGCTCGACCGGTTGCATGAGGGTCTGCGGCAAATCGGCGAAGCGCATGGGAGAGCTCTTCGAGCAGCCTGTGAAAAGGGGCGTGGCTCTCCAAGAGCCGAAAGGATCGTCGCCGAAGCAGCGAAGGCAGAAGCCAGGCGAGCAGCGCAACGAAAAAGATTCCCAGGGCAATGAGCAAAAAGGCGAGCAGGACTTCCAGGACCAGGGAGCTTTTCGAAAGAATCGGATAGAGAGGGAAGCAGAGACCGGAGCCAATGAGGAGCAAGACGACCACACCGACGAAGCGGTCGTAGAGGACGGAGAGCGAGGCGGCCGCCTTTTGCTTCGGAACGAGGCGAACGGCGTAATAGATCCGCACGAGATCTCCTCCGGTGGAGCCAGGAAGAAATGCGTTGAAGAAATGGCCGATGAGGGTGAGCCGCATGGTCTCTCCCAGAGAGAAGACGATCTCTTGCGCCCGAAGCAGAGCCTGCCAGCGCAACGATGCAAAACCAACCTGCGCTCCGGCCAGGAGAATCGCCCCCAAAAGCCAGACAGGATTTGCCTCGCGGAGGGTTTGGCCGATTCCCCCCCAAGGGAGACGTCGGATGATCAGGGTGAGCAGCCCCGCGGAGACGGCACCGCGAAGGAGAAGCCAACCGAGACGACGAAACTTTTCCATAACAGAGTGGTTGCTCGAGAGTGGATCCCTTCCGACCGCCTTCCGAAGGAGGGGACGACCCTCTTCCGTCCGGCAGGGATCTCCTGCACGCATCTTCCTTCGCCCGCCGGACCAGAGCAACTTTCAAAAAGGAAGATCGCATTCCTCGCCCGCTGGGCGTTGTCTCCTTTTGACCGGTGTCGGGTCCGCCTAACCGTTCCCTGAACGCAGATCCTCTGGCTTGGGCCAGGTACAAGAGGGGTGACGGTCGCCAAAGAGGGCGTCGACTCGGGCGACCGGCGGCCAATATTTCCTCTCCTTCAGCCAAGGGAGCGGAAAGATCGCGCTCTCGCGCGAATAGGAGTGCTCCCACTCTTCCGCCGCGACGGCGGTGGCGGTGTGCGGAGCGTTCTGGATCGGGTTGTCTCCCGCGGGGAACTCCCCCTTGCGCACCTTCTCGAGTTCTTCATGGATCGTGATCATGGCATCGCAGAACCGATCCAACTCCTCCTTCGATTCGCTTTCCGTCGGCTCGATCATCAGTGTCCCGTGGATTGGCCAGGAGACCGTCGGCGCATGGAAGCCGAAATCCGCAAGACGCTTGGCCACGTCGTCGACTTCGATCCCTAAATCCCTCCAGGGCCGAAGATCGACGATGCACTCATGGGCCACCAGCCCCGACTCATTGCCAAAGACCAGAGGGAAGTAAGGGGCAAGCCGGCAGGCGATATAGTTGGCCGAGAGAAGGGCGGTCTGCGCGCATCGGGTCAACCCGCGCGCACCCATCATCACGAGGAACATCCAGGTGATGGGATAGACCCCTGCGTTCCCCCAGGGAGAACCGCCGATCGCGCCGACCGCTCCTCCCGAGGCGTTGGAGAGAAAAGGATGCGAGGGAAGGAAGGGGGCAAGCGCGCGTGAGACAGCAATCGGGCCCGCGCCGGGACCTCCGCCGCCGTGGGGGATCGCGAAGGTCTTGTGGAGGTTGAGATGGCAGACGTCGACGCCCAACTCTCCCGGTCGACACAAACCCAGGAAGGCATTGGCATTGGCTCCGTCGAGGTAGACAAGCCCTCCGGCCTCCCGAACCATGCGAATGGCTTGCGGGAGGGTATCCTCGAAGAAACCGTAGGTCGAAGGGTAGGTGATCATGACCGCCCCGACGCGCGTCCCGACCTGGGCCAGCTTCTTTCCAAGGTCTGCGAGATCGAGTCTCCCTTCCTGATCGCAGAGCAAGGGCAGGATCGAAAAACCCGCCGCGGCGGCGCTTGCCGCATTCGTGCCGTGCGCGGAGACCGGCAGGAGGCAGATATCCCGATCTCCCTCTCCATGAGCCCTATGGTAGGCGCGGATGGCCAGAAGACCGGCAAACTCACCCTGGCTTCCCGCCGCCGGTTGCAAGGAGACGGCAGCCATTCCCGTGATCTCTTTTAGCCAGCGTTCCAGGTCGCCGAGCATCTCCTGGTATCCGGAAGCCTGCTCTCGTGGGCAGAATGGGTGAATCTGCGAGAATTCATCCCAAAGCATCGGCAGCATCTCGGCGGCGGCGTTGAGCTTCATGGTGCACGATCCTAACGGGATCATGGAGGTGGTCAGGCTGATGTCGCGCGCGGAGAGCCTTCGGATATAACGGACAAGCTCGGTCTCGCTCTTGTATCGATGGAAGATCGGGTGAGGGAGAAGAGGCAGGCGCCTGAGGAGGCTTGGCGGGATGGGAGAGGGCGCCCCTTGTTCGGCTGGCGGGAGCCGCCAGGGACGACCGGACTCCTCGGCGAAAAGAGAGAGGAGATCGAGTAGGTCTTTTTCCCGAGTCGTCTCATCCAAGGAGATCCCCAGCCCGTCGGGTAGCCGGCGAAGATTAATTCCGGCCGCTTGCGCGCGACACAGGAGGGCGTCGCGCCGCGATTGGGGCACACGGGCGAACACTGTATCGAAACGCGGCCCGGGCTGAAGCGGGAGGCCGATCTCGGCGAGCCCGTCCGCAAGGCGGGCGGCCAGTGTCCGTATGCCTTCGGCAATAGCCCGAAGCCCGGCAGGTCCATGATGGATCGCGTAGAAGGCGGCGACGACAGCGGGGAGTGCTTGCGCGGTGCAAATGTTGCTCGTCGCCTTTTCCCGCCGAATGTGCTGCTCTCGGGTTTGTAAGGCCAAACGGAGCGCTTGCCTCCCTTCCCGGTCGCGAGAAATGCCCACGATGCGCCCCGGCATTTTACGCAGATAGCTTGATCGGGTGGCCAGAAAGCCGGGATGAGGCCCGCCGTAGCCGAGAGGAAGACCAAAGCGCTGGGCCGATCCGATGGCGATGTCCGCGCCGAACTCGCCGGGAGTTCGGAAGAGGGTGAGAGCCAAAGGATCCACATGCATCACCACGATCGCTCGGCGCTCGCGAAGTGCCGCAATCGTGTCGGTGTAGTCTAGAACGATGCCGTTTGTCGCCGGGTAAGGGAGAAGAGCGCCGAAGTAATTCTCCTCGGGAA
>JAQUAR010000257.1 GCA_028687155.1 Methylacidiphilaceae bacterium
GAGGAAGAGTCTTCACGGCTGTTGGCTGGGGTGACCGCCTCGCCGAGGCGCGGAACCGCGCCTACGAGCAGGTGAACGCAGTGAGCTTCCCCGATATGCATTTCCGCAAAGACATCGCCTCCTTCCTTGCCGGCCGGCCGGTTCCGGAACCGGAAGATTAGCCTGCATGTCTCACAAGCCGTCTCCTGCGGCTTGCTTTCTAGGTCCGAGCCATTATACTAGTGGGCATGATGAAGCGCATTTTTCTTTTGACGGTCACCAACGTCGCAGTCCTGGTACTGCTGACCGCCGTCATCTCTCTCTTGCACCTCGATCGCTGGCTGACGGCCGCGGGCATCAATTATCCGCTTCTTTTGGTCTTCTCCTTGGTCGTCGGTTTTGCGGGAAGCTTTATCTCTCTCGCCATCTCGAAGTGGATGGCCAAGATGACCTATCAGATTCAGGTCATCGACTCCCCGCAGACCGAAGGGGAAGAATGGCTGCTGAATACCGTACGATCCCTCGCGGCTCGCGCCCGGATTGCCATGCCGGAAGTTGGTATCTACCAGAGCCCCGAAGTTAACGCGTTTGCTACGGGACCGTCCCGCTCCAACGCACTGGTCGCAGTCAGTTCCGGCCTTCTCTCCCAGATGGATCGTCATCAGATCGAAGGAGTCCTCGGTCACGAGCTCACCCACATTTCGAATGGCGACATGGTCACCATGACACTCCTCCAGGGGGTGGTGAACACCTTTGTGGTCTTCCTGTCCCGGATCATCGGTGTTGCCGTGGATAGTTTCCTGAATCGAGGCAATGACGAGCGGCGGGGCATGGGCATGGGATTCTTCATCGGCATGTTCCTTTCCGAGATTCTCTTAGGAATCCTCGCCTCTTTCATCGTGGCGTGGTACTCCCGGCAGAGGGAGTTTCGGGCAGACGCGGGGAGCGCCCATATTGCCGGGCCGGACGCGATGCTTTCGGCGCTTCGCGGGCTTCAGGCCCTCAGCGAGGGCGGGCCGGTGATCGACGAACGATCGGCCAGTCTGAATACGTTAAAGATCAATGGCAAACCAAGCGGCTTTCTCTCCCTCCTGGCCAGCCACCCTCCTCTGGAGGAGCGGATTGCTGCTTTGGAGCGGCTCCAGGTTGCGGCTTGACCTGAAGCGATCTGCGGTTGGCAGAGGCCTGCTCGTGAGACAAGCACGCACTAGGCGAATGCGGGCGGTACCAGGACGATCTTTCCGGAAGCTCCCGGCTCCATGACCAGCCGTTGTGCATGAGCTGCGGCGGGCATGGGCAGGATGGTTCGAATGACGGGTCGCAAAAGTCCTTTTGCCAAGCGTGCCGCCACCGCAGCCGCGATCATCTGCCGCTCGTTGGGAGAAGCAGCAGAAAGCGACATTCCCAACACGGAAAGGTCTCGGGAGATTAATGCCCGCGGATCGATCTCCACCAAGCCCCGGGAGCCAATCACGACCACCTTCCCTCCCGTGGCAGTGATGTCGAAGTCCTTTCCGAGGTTGGCGTTCGCCAGCATCTCCAACACGATCTCCGCGCCCTTCCCCTTGGTGATCTCAAGGACATGGCGAAAATGCTCAGGCGAGCGATGATCCAAGGCATGGTGAGCTCCTTCCTCTAAGATTCGTCTTCTCCCCTCTTCATCGCCGGCGGTGCCGATGACGGTCAGTCCCGCAGCTCGCGCGAGCTGAACAGCGGCCAGCCCTACGCTTCCACTCGCCCCGTGAATGAGGACGACCTCTCCTGCCGCAGCCTCCGCGCGCAGAAAGAGAGCTCGATACGCCGCACTACAGGGACTTCCAATGGCGGCTCCTTGTACAAAATCAAGAGCGTCGACCAGTCGTTCCGCCTCTTCCTCGCGGCAGACGACCCGCTCCGCATAGGATCCGGTGCTCTTCCATAGGGAAAAATAGACACGGTCTCCCGGGCAAAATCGGCGCACTCCCCGGCCAACTTCTTCCACCACACCGGCTCCATCAACGCCCGGGACAAACGGCAAGAGCGAGGGGTCGTGTCCTCCCGACCGAAGATAAACGTCGCCCGGGTTAACTCCAGCCGCCCGCACGGAGAGGAGCAGCTCGCCTGGACCCGGACGCGGATCCCGAAACTCTTCCCAAGACAAAACTTCCGGCCCGCCGTAAGCCTTGACCACAATGGCACGCATAGCGCTTGATCCTGACGCCGGACCCGGATCTGGGCAAGGATTGCGCTTCGCCTCTTTTTGAGCAGCGTCTGTTTTTTCCTTCCCTTCTCCCGGATGCCCGCCTATTGCTTCGTAACCATGCAGACCAGCGCGCGGAATCGCTTTTCCGGAAAGGCTGTCGCCATCAAAAAGGGGCCGATCCTCGCGGAGGTGGAGATCGAGGTAGGCGAACAGGCCCTGCTGGTTTCCCATATCGCATTTGCGAGCTTGGGCGACCTGGGTTTGTCGATCGGTTCCTTGGTTCAAGTCCTGGTCAAGTCCTCCCAGGTCATCTTGCTTGCGGAAGATCCGTCTCTTCGCCTGAGCACGCCGAACTGCTTCTGCGGAGCGGTGTCGGCACTCCACGGCGGCTCGATCAACACCGAGGTCATCCTGCAGATCCAGAAGAATCTGTCCATTGTGGCAATCGTGACCAACGAGTCGGCCAGGGATCTCGACCTCCAGGTCGGCCAGAGATTCTGCGCCGCCTTCCCTCCTTCGAGCGTGCTTCTTGCCTTAACGAAATAGGGTACGAACGCCATTGGCGATCTCGTGAGACATGCAGGCTTAGGCCAGAAGGTTCTTAGGTCCAAGCATGGCTGCGACCTCGCGGCAATATCCCTCGATGTCTACTGCCTGAAGAATGGCGGAGACCATCACCACCCGATCGGCTCCGGCGCTCAAGACTGCCGGCAAATTTGCCTTGCGGATGCCTCCGATACAGAAGAACGGCTTCTTCAGGCATCCTCGTACCTCCCCGATCAGACCCAGGCCCACAGGCTTGGCCTCAGGTTTTGTCGGCGTGGGAAAGACGGGGCCGACTGCAATATAATCGGCTCCCTCCCGTTCCGCGGCTAAGGCCTGTTCCAGCGAGTGGGTCGATTTCCCGATCAGTTGCGCATCGGTTAGGATTTCCCGTGCCTCCGCAATGGACTGGTCTTCCTGACCAAGATGGACGCCGTCTGCGTCCACTCGCTGAGCCAAAAGAGGCCAATCGTTGATCAGGAAAAGAACTCCGGCACAGTGGGCCAGCTCCCGTAAGGAGAGGGCAAGCGCCTCCAAGGATTCCGGCGTCCGGCCTTTTGCGCGAAGCTGAAGGATTTCGACTCCGCCAGCCACCATCTTTTCCGCAGCCGTCCCAGGGTCTATGGCCCCCAGCACTCCC
>JAQUAR010000012.1 GCA_028687155.1 Methylacidiphilaceae bacterium
CGTCTGGGTTTCGGCCACGGTAATCTGCACATGGTCGATATATCGCCTGTCCCAAAGCGGCTCGAAGATCGAGTTGCCGAAACGGAAGTAGAGGAGATTTTGAACGTTCTCTTTTCCCAGGTAATGGTCGATGCGGAAGATGCACCGCTCTGGAAATACCTGGTGGAGAGTCTCGTTCAGACACCGGGCCGAGGGAAGATCCGTCCCAAAGGGTTTTTCCACAATCAGCCGCCGAGAGCCATTCACCCCAGGGCCCGCATGAAGACCTGCCTTGCCGAGGTTTTCCGCCACCACTGAGAAGAAATTGGGAGCGGTCGCCAAGTAGAAGAGATGGTTCTGCCCAAACAGAGCGGCTTCGGGCAATGCTCGAAGGCGTTCCGCCAGCCCCTGATAGTCATCGGGATTCGACAGGTCGCCCCTCTGGTAGTAGATATGCGGCTCCAATGCTGCCCAGACCGCATTGTCGATAGGCTGGGTATGGGAAAAATCCGCGAGAGACTGCCGAAGCGCCTCTCGAAACTGTTGATCGGACTGCTCCCGCCGCGCAAACCCTACCAACGCCATTCCTTCCGGAAGATGCCCGTTCTTCTTGAGGTGATAAAAGGCAGGAAGGATCTTCCGATGGGTAAGATCTCCAGAAGCCCCGAAAATGACGACCGCGGTCGGAGGTACCTTGCCCCCCACCGTCTGACCAAGCGATACTGGCTGGCGAACCGTCATCCTCTCTCCGGCAGAATCCCGCGTCGATAAAATACCGCCTTTCCCTTGCCTCTGTCGAGCAGTCGCTCCCGCCTGCGCACAGGCCGTTCGAAAGGATATCCCTACTTACGGAACCAGTGGTAGAGCATGAAATAGACGAGCACCCCGGTGACCGACACGTACATCCACGAGGGCCAGAGAAGGCGGGTGACTCGGGCATGGGCAGCAAAACGCCCCTTGGCTGCAAGGTAGAGCGCCGTAAGGATCGCGGGAAGATTCACGATCGCGAGCACGGTGTGGGTGCTGAGAATCGTAAAGTAGAGAGGTCGCGACCAGTCGTGGCGCGGAAAGGCGGTCGCCCCGTGAATCGCATGATAAAAAAGGTAGCAGGCCAGAAAGACCATCGAAGTGGCAAAAGCCGCCACCATGTAGTTGCGATGGTGGGAGATCTGCCTCCGCTTGATCGCAACGAACCCGGCCATCAAAAAGCATGCCGTCAAGGCATTGAGGCTCGCGTTAACCGCGGGGAGATCCGAGACCGGAATCACCTCTCTCCCACCCGGGGCGGAGGTGCCGCCGCTCTCGTTGCCTCGGGCTGCTCGTCGAGGAGTTGTCGAATGTCCTGGGCCACCCGTGCCGGGGTACCGGACTTCAATCCGTCATAATACGAACGGATGCGTCCCGCCGGATCGACCAGAGCGAATTGCGTCGAGTGGAAAACCGGTCCCTCTTCGGCCGGACGGCTCGGTGGATTCTCCCCTACGGCAAAGGCAAAGCTTTCCGAGGCCAAGCGCCAGATTTCCTTTACCCCGCCCGTGAGGAAGACCCACTTGGCCGGATCGGCTCCGTGGGCATCCGCGTAGCGTTGCAGCACCGCCGGCGTATCGACCCCCGGATCGACCGAGATCGAAACCAACCGGACATTCGGCAGATTTGCCACGAGATCTTGCACTTCCTTCATCCGGAGCGTCTCCGCCGGACAAGGGCCCGGACACGAGGTATAGATAAAATCCGCCACCCAGACCTTTCCTTGAAAGTCTTCCCGAGTCACGGTCTTTCCCGATTGATCGGTCAAGGAAAAGGGTTGGACCCGGCGGAGCACGGGAAGCGGAGACGGCCCCTGCTTTCGATGAAGCAGCGCGTAGTAACCCAGGCTCAGGAACAGGGAAAGAACCACTGCCGTCGCCAGCCCGAAGGGAATCAGACCAATGCCGAAGCGCGGCTTCACGCTCTCGCTCATGGATGCTTCACTCGGACTCGGTCGGTCATGACGACTGCCGCCAGCCCGACCGCCGCGGTAAAGAGAAGAGTGATGGCTCCAAAGAGCCAGAGGGATGCGCTCGACCGTCCCGGCCAGAGCGCCGCTCGCAAGAGTTCCAGCCCATAATAGAGAGGATTGGCGTGAATGATCGCACGCATCCAGCCGACCGATCCGTTCGGCGGAAAGAGCGCTCCGGAGAGAAGCCAAAGCGGCATCAGCAAAAGGTTCATCAGAGCATGATAACCCTGAACCGAGTCGAGCGGCCAAGCAAGCAGATAGCCGATCCCGGTGAGCGCGAGGCCCAGGAGGCAGAGTGTCGCGACGACGAGCGCAAAGGAACCCAGAGAGAAGTGGAGCCCCAAGGGGAGGGCCAGAAGATAGATCAACAGGCACTGGAGGACGCTGAGGGTCATCCCCCCCAGGAGCTTCGCCGCAACCACGGCCGACCGCGGGATGGGGGCCACGAGCACCGCCTGCAAAAAGCCTTCCCTGCGGTCTTCGATCAAGGAGATGGTCGAGAAGATCGCGGTGAAGAGGACGACCAGAAGCAGCATTCCCGGGAAAAAGTAGGAGAAGTAGTCGCCGGAGCCGGTGCCGCCGGTGCGAAAAGAACTCCCGACTCCCGAGCCGATCAGAAACCAGAAGACGAGCGGGGTACCCAAGGCACCCACGACTCGGTTCTTCTGCCGCAGGAAGCGGACGACCTCGCGGTTCCAGAGCGTATAAACGCCCAAGCCGAAGCCACCGGAAGCAATGCTACTGTTTCGAGGTTCCATGCGATTCCTCGGTTTGGCTTTCGAAATGATGCCCGGTCAAATGAAGAAAGACATCCTCCAGGGAGGGCTGAGAGACGGTGAGGGCGGTGACATCCGCGCCGAATCGCTGCAAGAGGCTGGCCGCGTCCCGCATTGCGTCCTCGACCGACTCCTCAGAACGCGGCTCGATCCGCAGCGTCCCGTCGACACGGCGAACCGTCCGACCCGCCCAAAGCCGCTTGAGCTCTTCCTCCATTTCCGAAAGCTTGGGCGAGCGGATCGAGAGCACCGATCCCGGAATGAGTTCACGGAGCCGGCTCGGCGTTTCCCACGCCACTCGTTTCCCTCGATCCAAGATCAAGAGACGATCGCATCGCTCGGCCTCGTCCAAGAGGTGAGTCGTCACGAGAATCGTCAGCCCCTTCTGCTCCTTGAGTGCGAAAAGATGACGCCAGAAGTCCCGCCGCGCTGCCGGGTCGATCCCCGTGCTGGGCTCATCCAAAAGCAGCAGTTCCGGCTCGTGGAGAAGCGCCTTGGCGACCTCCACCCGCCTCTGCTGTCCACCCGAAAGGGTCTCCACCAGGTCCCGTGTCCTCTCTTCCAGACCGAAGAGCCGGAGGAGTTCCTCGACCCTTTTTCGCAATCCGCTTCCCCGTAATCCGTAAAGATGGCCTTGGTGAACCATGTTTTCGGCCACCGTCAGCTTCTTATCGAGGCTGGGAGATTGGAAGACGATGCCCATCCGCCGGCGTGCGGCCGCTGCCTGTGCAGGATAGGCAGAGCCAGCCAGGGTGATCATCCCCGCAGGGGCCGAGTAAAGAGTGGAAAGCAGCCGAAAGAGAGTCGTCTTTCCGCTTCCATTCGGCCCCAGGATCCCGATGAGAGCCCCCTTCTCTACCTGAAAGGAGACGCGATCCAGGACCAGGCGGTTCCCGTAGGAATAGGACAACTCCTCCACGCAGAGGGCGATCTCCTTGGCGACCGTCGTAGCCTGCATTGCTCCCAAGCCTTCCCTTACGGCCCTCGAAGCAGGCCTGCCTGCCTCGCCGGGACTGATTCTCCACCTCTGCCGCCCGTCCGTATCCATCCCCGGGCGAAGCGCGCCACCCCGCCTCGCCTCCCTGCCACTTTGCGTCGGCTAGGAGGCGAGGAGTGCAGGCGAGACGCGAGCGCAGTCATTCCCCTTCATCTTGAAAGAGAATCCGCCATCCTGTCAAACGTCCAGAACTGCGCCGTTCACCCCGTGGCTAAAGCCAGAGGCTTGCGCGGCGCTTTTCGGTCAGGGGACTTTCGCTTGCGCTCGGAGGAGTCCCAAGATGTCGTCCGCCGCGCGGGCGGCGGCACCCACATTCTTTGCAAAGACTGCGCGCGCTCTCTTCCCGAATTCCGATCGCATCGCCTCGGAGGTGAGAAGCTCTTCCAGGAGAGCGCCTAGCTCCGCCCGGTCGGTGGCTTGGAGAATGGCTCGCTCCCGCCGGAACTCCCGAACCAGCATTTCGAAATTCTGCATGTTCGGACCGACGAGAATCGGCTTTCCGGCGTAAGCAGCCTCCAAAAAATTTTGCCCGCCACGGGCGCGGAGGCTCTTCCCGATAAAGACAAGGGTTGCTTTCTCATAGAGGAAACGGAGCTCTCCCGTCGTATCCAGAAGCAGCACATCTGGAGGAGCGTCCTGCACCATCTCTTTCCCCAATTCGGTGCGCGACACAACGCACAATCCGGATTTCCGACAGAGCTCCCGAATTTCCTCGCTCCGCTCCACATGTCTGGGCGCAAGAACCAGTCGCAACTTCGGATGGCGATGCCGTGACTCCCGATAGAGATCGACCATGACTTCCTCTTCGCCCGGATGCGTGCTGCCCGCCAACAAAATGAGAGCGTCGGCAGGCCACCCGCACCCCTCCCACCAGGAGAAGGGAGGACCCTCCCCACCGCTCCCCAGGTTGGCAACATCGTACTTGAGATTGCCCCTCACGAAGATCGCCTCCGGCGGGAAACCGGCTCCGATCAGGCGGTCCACGTCCTCGGGAGCCTGAGCCAACACCAGAGAGAGTCCGCGCAAAATGGGTCGGAAGATCTCCGGGAAGCGTCGATACCAACGCTCCGTCCGAGGCGAAAGCCGCGCGTTGAGTAAAGAAACCGGAACCCGGCGCCTCTTCGCTTCCCAGAGATAGTTGGGCCAGACCTCTGTCTCCACGAGGATCAGAGCCCGAGGACGCAACAGCGCGAATGCCCGCCTCACGACACCGGAGAAGTCGACTGGGCTCCAGAGAACGATGGTGGCTGAATCCGCTGCGCCCATCGCCACCCTCCGTCCCGTGATCGTCGTCACCGTCAAGGCGACTCGGAGCTCGGGAGACTTCCGCCTCAACTCCCGAAGCAGCGCGAGCGCCACAAGCACTTCTCCCACGCTCACGGCGTGGATCCAGAGGTCCACTCCACTGCCGACCGCCTCTCGTGTCGAACGGGCATAGAACGCCATCCGTTCGGAGAGCCCCTCTCGCGGGCTTCCCCGCTTGGAGAGTCGGTGGACATAATACGGGCTGACCAGACCTGCAATCACCGGGAAGGTCGCCCGGTAACACCAACGCAGCAGAGGAACTTTCACGAGAGTGCGTCAACCGGACAGGCTTGGCCCGCCGCGGGGAAGGGCTTGGGAGACATGCAGGTTAAGCCCGGGGATGGGTTGATCGATAGACTTCCCGCAACCGCTGGGTAGAGACCCCCGTATAAATCTGAGTCGTCGAAAGACGAGCGTGACCCAGCAGTTCTTGCACGCTCCGCAGATCGGCTCCGTGATTGAGCAGGTGCGTAGCAAAGCTATGCCGCAGCTTGTGCGGGCTAAACCCACCCTCCAGGCCCGATTCCATCAAATAGAGCCGGAACGCCGACTCGATAAAGCGAGGAGAGAGAGGTTTCCCCCGCCCAGAAACAAAGAGCGCATCGGCCTGATAAGGACAAAGCTCCCCATACCGGAGGATCGCCTCGGTGGCGGCGGGGCCCAGCGGGCAGAGGCGCTCCTTGCCTCCTTTTCCACGCACGCGGACCATCTGCTGCTCTGGATCGAAGTCCTCGCGGCGCAATCCTGTCAATTCCCGCAGACGCAGTCCGGCACCATAGAGCACCTCCAGCCAAGCCTTATCCCGCCACATCTGCCATTCCTTCCAGGCTGGGCCGCGAACCGATCGCCGTTGCTCTCGTTCCTCCCACTTTCTCCGTGGCGCCTCCAGAAGCCACAAGACTTGCTCTTCCGTGAAGAAGATCGGCAGACGCCGGGCCAGCCGAGGGAGCCTCATCGCGCGAGCCGGATTATCCGTCATCTGCTTCTGTTTGACTGCTCGGGCAAAGAACGAGCGAAGCGCCGCAAACCGCACGCGGATGGAAGCCGCTCCCAGCTCTGGTCGGCGACAGAGCTCGTAAAGGTAGTCGCGCAGTTCCTGCGGCTCCGCCGTCCACCAGGACTTCCCTTGCCGCCGGCGGGCGAACTCCCGCAAAGCTTGACTGTAATTCCGAATGGTGAAGGAAGAGGATCCCTTTTGGTCCCGAAGAGCGGCGAGGAAGCTCCGAATCTCCTGCTCCTCGTCCGCCGGCAACCCAGCTTCCGGTCTACCAACCCGCCCCTCGTCGGCTCCCGTTTCGTTCCCGCTTCCGCGGAGAGTCTGACCCCGTGTGTTCACTTCCCTATGGACCGGCAGGAGAGCTTAGCGCTCGCTGTGGGAATCCGGCCATAAGAAAACGCTTAAGCTTACCGGGATGCCCTCCGCTCAAACGACCTGAGGGAGTCGCCCTTCCGTTTGGCATGGCCGAAAAAGGGTGTAGACTCCTTCGATTTCTACTGCCCCATGAGAACGACCCCTCCGACGTCCGATCACGATTTCGACCGCCTCTCCCGAGCGATCCACCTCCTTGGAGATGCCCTAGGCCGCGTGATTTCCAATCTGGAGGGAGAAGAGGTGCTTTCGGTCGAGGAGGAGATCCGATCCCTCGCCAAGGCGAGTCGGGCGGGAGAAACAAGCGCCTCCGACTCCCTCGCCGAGGCGGTAAGCCGGCTCTCTGCTCCGCTCGCCTATGAAATCGCCATGGCTTTCACCAGCTACTTCGAACTGGTGAACCTCGCTGAGGAAGATTATCGGATTCATCTGCTACGAAGCCGCCGGAGCCGCCAGCTCGAATCCGGCACATTCCCGCGGACCTCGATCGAGGCGGCCTTGGTAGAACTCAAGACCAAGGGAGTCGAGCCGGAAGAGATCCAGAGGATCGTGGACAAGCTCCATATCACCCTCGTGGTGACAGCCCACCCCACCGAAGCCAAGCGTCGCACCATCCTCGAAAAACTGAGCCGGCTGGCGCGACTGCTCCGCGAGCAAGAGGAAGAGACTCGCGCCCAAAGGGCGGATTGGTCTTCCACCCTGGCACGGGAGATCTCCTCCCTGTGGCTTACGGATCGGAACCGCACCGAACGGCCGCAGGTCCTGGACGAGGTTCGGACCGGTCTCTGGTTCTTCGATTCTACGCTCTGGGAGGTCCTTCCCGATCTTCAGGCGGAGATGGAAAGATCGCTGTCGCGCCACTATCCGACGGTACGGCCGCCGCAGCACTGGATCTCTTTCGGCTCCTGGATCGGGGGAGATCGAGACGGCCACCCCGCGGTCACCTTCGAGGTGACCGCGGAAAGCCTCGTTCTCCATCGCAGACTCGCTTTTGCGAAGATCGCCGATGCGCTCGATCGGCTCTCTCGTTTCTTGACCATTTCCACCCGCCGGGACCCGTCCGCAGCTGGCCTGCTCGATCAGTTCTCGCAACGCGAACGCCGCATCCTGGATCGCAACCATCTGGCTCTCCGCTATCCGAACGAACCCTATCGCCTGCTGCTGGCGGCACTTCGTGAGGAAGTGCTTGAGGCACGCGAGCGCACGCTCCCCTCCCCGCTGCTCGATTTCTTCGGCCCCTTGCCGGAGCCCGATCTGACGCTGGACAGCCTTTCGCGCGAAGTAGACTCCATCGCCGAAACGCTCAGGAAAGGTCGCGCCCCCCTGCTGGGCGACGGCGACCTCCTGCGACTCCGCCGGCAACTCAAAACTTTCGGCCTGCACACCGCACCGCTCGACCTGCGCCAGCACTCCCGTGTTCACGAAGAAACGCTCGACGAGCTCTTGCCGCTCCTCGGCCACGTGGAGAGCTACGCCCACCTGGGCGAAGCAGAAAGGCAAGCCCTTCTCTCCGCTCTTCTCCAACGACCTCCGCCTTCCGACCTCCAATCGCTCTGGGAGCGCTGTCGCCGGGCAGGTCGTGATGTCCTAGGCTCCCTTTTCACCGTCTCACGGGCGAGGGCTCTCTACGGGAAAGAGTGCGTGGGGGCCTATGTGATCAGCATGACCCGAGAGCTCTCGGATGTTCTGGAAGTACTTCTTCTCTGCCGCATCGCGCGGGTCGATCTCGCCATCGCGCCCCTTGTGGAGACTCTGGATGATCTTGCCGCGGCCCCCGCGATCCTCCGGAACCTTTTTGCCCATCCGGCTTATCGGTTGCACCTGGAGCAGCAGGGGAACGAGCAGATCGTGATGTTGGGCTATTCCGACAGCAACAAGGACTGCGGATATCTCGCCGCGAGTTGGGCGCTCTACAAGGCACAGGATGCCATCATCGAAGTTTGCCGCCAAAATGGAGTGATCCCCATACTCTTTCACGGTCGTGGGGGATCGATCGCTCGAGGAGGAGGGCCGGCGGCGCAAGCCATTCTTGCTCAGCCGTGCGGGCTCATCGAAGGCAAGGTCCGCATCACCGAACAAGGCGAAGTGCTCTCCACGCGCTACCACGATCCGGACATCGCCTTTCGTATCCTCCAGCAGATCTCCTATGGAGCCCTGGCGGGAACCCATGCCTCCAGGGCCCCGTCGCCTATCCCCGCCCGCTGGGTCGACGCGATGGACGAGATCGCGGCGCAAAGCGCGCTGCTTTATCGCGGGCTCATACGCGACGATCCCGATTTTCTGCAATTTTGGCGGGAGGCGACTCCGATCGACGAACTACGGCAACTCAACCTCGGCTCCCGGCCAGCCGCTCGCTCCCGTATCGACAGCCTCGAAGAACTGCGGGCCATTCCATGGGTTTTCTCTTGGATTCAGAGCCGCTTTGTCTTGCCCGCATGGTATGGCATGGGTGCCTTGGCCTCCTTTTGCGAGCGCTCCTCCGAAGCGTGCGGGCTGCTTCGCGAAATGTATGAGGAATGGCCTTTCTTTCGGACCACCTTGGACAATGCACAGCAATCCCTAGCCAAGGCGGACATGAGCATTGCCGCGCGCTACGCGTCGCTCGTACGCGATTCCGAGATCCGTGAGCGAGTCTTTTCGAAGATCCGCGCCGAATACGACCGTTCCGTCTCCTCCGTGCTGGCGATCTCCCAGGTCGCCGCATTGCTCGATCGCGAACCGGTCTTGCAGCGTTCGATCCGGCTCCGGAATCCCTATGTCGATCCGCTCAATTATATCCAAGTCGAGATGATCCGCCGACTACGCTCACTCGGAGAGGGACACGAGGAAGAGGAGCATGCGCTGCGGCGGGTGATCGAACTGACCGTGAACGGGATTAGCGCCGGGCTGCGAAATACGGGATAGCCTCCGCCTCGTCGATTCCGGAACAATCCGCCTATGCAACGATAAATGGCTTTGCATTTAAGTCAGGACGGTGCATTAATGGTAGCATGGTGGTAAGATTACATCGCGTAAGGCCGCCAGAAATCGGCGAATCCCACGATCCGCTTCACGCTCACCATCGCCGAGACCTGACCATGAGCCTGATCCTGATCATCGTGATCGGCTATCTCTTTCTGATGGCCTTCGTGAGCTTCCACGAGTTCCTTACTCTTATCCTGCCGGAGCCTCCCCCTCCTTCCCCCATCTCCCCTTCCGTGCCTCTTTTCTAGCCTGCTCGGCTCACAAAGCGCCCACTTGAGGCGCGGGCCGATGGGTAGAGAGCCCGCCTGGCTCACAAAGTCCGTACCCGAGGCCTTTCTCGCAAGCCTCAGGAGAAGGCAAGGGAGGCAGGCTAGGGAGCGGCCGCGATCGGCGCGCTTGTCTTCGGATCAAGGTCGCCTCCCCGGAGCAAGCCAGTCTGTGCCTTCCCCGGAGCGTCGACCCGGGAGAGGAAGGAGCGGTTGACCGCATTGAGATAGGCCCGGACACTCGCCTCGACGACGTCGGTCGACGCCGCTTTCCCGCTGAGGAGCCTCCCTTCGCCGAAGTCGACCCGTACGGTCACCTCGCCGATCGCATCCTTTCCCTCGGTAACTGCTTCCACGCTATACTCGACCAGGTGTCCATGCCGTCCGGTGATCCGATCGATTGCCTTCATGGCTGCGTCTACCGAGCCGCCGCCGACACCGGCGTCGGTCAAGACCTCGTCTCCCTTGCGCAAGCGGACTGCGGCGGTGGGAACTCCGTGGAATGCCGTCGAGACGCTCCAGTAGACGAGTTCGAAGGTCTCCTGGATCCGCGTGATCTGTCCTTCGGCGAGCGCGACCAGATCGTCGTCGTAGACGAATTTCTTCTTGTCTCCGATCTCCTTGAATTTTCCGAACAGGGCTTCGATCTCCTCTCGACTCAGCCCGAACCCAAGAGCGATGAGCCTCTTTTCCAAGGCGGCCCTCCCACTATGCTTGGTAAGAGGCAGTTCCGTCTCGCCCCACCCGATCGCCATCGGATCCATGATCTCGTAGGTTTCCCTCTTTTTGAGCACCCCGTCCTGATGAATGCCGGAGCTGTGCGCAAACGCGTTCTCTCCGACCACCGCCTTGTTCCGTTGGACGTGGAGACCCGACATCCGAGCCACCAATCGGCTGGTCCGGACGATCTCCTTGGCATGAATGCCCGTTTGCAGCCCGCCGAAAACATCGCGACGCGTCTGAAGCGCCATCACGATCTCCTCGAGCGCGGCATTGCCCGCTCGCTCTCCGATCCCGTTGATCGTTCCTTCGACCTGCCGGGCTCCGGCCTGGATCGCGGCCAGAGAATTGGCGACCGCCAAGCCGAGGTCGTCGTGGCAATGGACGCTCAACACGGCTTCCCCGAGGTTGGAAACCCCTTCCCGAAGCATCCGGATCCGCTCCGCAAACTCTCCGGGCGTCGTGTACCCCACCGTGTCGGGGATGTTGATCGTCGTCGCTCCCGCGGCGATGGCCTCCGTCACGATCCGAAGCAGGAAATCGGGCTCCGTCCGTGTCGCATCCTCCGGAGAAAATTCCACATCCTCCACTAAGGCGCGAGCATGGCGGATCGCCTCGACGGCGAGGCGGATAATCTCCTCCCGGCTCTTCACCAGCTTGTGCTCACGGTGAATGGTAGAGGTCGCCAGGAAAACATGGATCCGTCCGCGCTTGCCGGCCGGCCGCAGCGCTTCTCCCGCCGCCTGAATATCTCCGGGAATACAACGAGCCAGCCCACAGATCCTTGGACCCTCGATCTGCTCGGCGATTTCCCGAACCGAGGCGAAGTCGCCTTGGCTGATTACCGGAAAGCCCGCCTCGATCACATCCACGCCCAACCGCGCCAACTGCCGCGCCACTTCGAGCTTTTGCCGAGGCGCCATACTTGCTCCGGGACACTGCTCTCCATCCCGCAATGTCGTGTCGAAGACGACGACTCGATTAGAAGATTTCATCTAGATCGGCTTTCCGCCACCCGCCTCGAATGCCGCCTGTGCCCCCGAGACATCCCGCTTCTTCAGCCACGGCATGAGGGAACGCATTCGCGCGCCCACCTGTTCGATCGGATGGTCCGCTCCTTGTTGCAACAGTTCCTGATAACGCTTCTTCCCGCCTTCGGTTTCTGCGATCCATTCCCGCGCAAAGCTTCCGTCCTGGATGCGGCCTAGAACCTTCCGCATGGTTTCGCGCACATGTTCGTCGATGATTTGCGGACCGACCGTGACATCGCCCCACTTCGCGGTCTCGGAGATCGAGAAACGCATTCCCGAGATCCCCGCTTCCTGCATCAGGTCTACGATCAACTTCAACTCGTGGAGACATTCGAAGTAGGCCATCTCCGGCTGATATCCAGCGTTGACCAGGGTTTCAAAGCCTGCCTGTACCAGTGCCGTGACTCCGCCGCAGAGCACCGCCTGCTCTCCGAAAAGATCGGTCTCCGTCTCCTCCTGGAAGGTGGTTTCGATTACTCCAGCGCGCGCCGATCCGATGCCGGCGGCCCAGGCGAGAGCGGTTTCCAGGGCCTTTCCCGAGGGGTTCTGTCCGACGGCAACGAGGGCGGGCACGCCCTTGCCCTCGGTAAACTCCCGCCGCACTAGGTGGCCGGGGCCCTTGGGAGCAACCAGAATGACATCCACGGTTTCCGGCGGAGCAATGGTCCGGTAGTGGACAGCAAAACCGTGGGCGAAGCCCAGCGTCTGTCCCGGGCGGAGATGCGGAGCAATCTCGGTCGCGAATAAACGGGGAATCACGAGATCGGGTGTGGCGAAAAAGAGCAGATCGGCTCTCGCCGCCACCTCTGCGCTCCGCTGGACCGCGAAACCAAGCTCCTGCGCAACAGCCACAGAACGGCTCTTCTCCGGAAGACCCACGATGACCTCGACTCCGGAGTCTCGCAGATTGAGCGCATGCGCGTGGCCCTGCGATCCGAACCCAATGACCCCAAACACTCGCCCCTGCAATGGGGCGAGACTCGCCTCTTTTTCCGTATAGATCTGAGCAGCCATAAAACTCCTAAGCCCCCTCGCCGTATTTTCCTTGCCGCGGAAGAGCAATCTTGCCGGTTCGGGAGATATCGAGAATCCCGAACGCCCCCATCAGGTAAAGAAACTTCTCCACCTTGCTCTGGTCACCGGTGATCTCAATGGTTAGGTCCCCAGGCTCCACGTTCACGATCTTCGCGCGAAAGATGTCGCAAATCTGCATGAGCTCGGCCCGAGAGCGCTCGGTGCTTTTGACCTTGACCAGAATGAGTTGACGATCGATGTACTCGCCTTCGCGAAAATCCTGCACCGTGATCACATCCACCAGCTTATTGAGCTGCCGCGTAACCTGATCCAAAACCTTGTCGTCCCCTTTGACGACAATCGTCATCCGCGAAACCTTCTCATCGTGTGTCGGACCGACATTCAAGGTGTCGATATTATATCCCCGTCCACTAAATAAGCCTGCCACTCGGGTCAGCACTCCGAACCGGTTCGCCACCAGCACCGAGATGGTGTGCCGCATGGATGCCTCCGATTCCTTCACGGGGACATTGGCCTGTTCCATAAACAAAAAACCCGCTCTGAAAAGAGGGAGATATGGGGACTCGATCTGGACGCCGACGCAACCGGACCGGCAGCTCCCTAGGCGGCTGCTAGATTACCTACCGACACCAGCGTCATCATGAGCATTACCTCTTTCCTTGATAGAGCGCCGCAGGCTTAGGGTCAAACCAAAAGATTGGCTCTTCGCCTTTCGCCGTTCCCTCCGGCGACTTGCGCTACGGACACAATGGCGCGGGTCGCCTCGGTCAGCCTCGAAGCGATTTCCAGATCTCCACCCACTCGTCGACCCCCAATTCCTCCGGACGCCTTCTCTCCTCATATCCCAACCTCTTCCCCAAACATTTCCGACGATGCAGAAAGCCCCGGCGCACGAAGGCACAGAACCCTTCTCGATCCTCCCCGGAAACCGGCACCGTCTCGAGCGGCTCCAGGCAGACGACCGCGGAATCGACCTTCGGCATGGGATAGAATACTGACGGAGGCAATCGCTTTCGGATCTCGATGCGAAAGGAGGTCTGTCCCATGACGGAAAGGCTGCCGAAGGAGGAGTGCCCCGGAGTGGCCACGAGCCGCTCGGCTACCTCTCGCTGGAGCGTCACCACGATGCGGCGGAAGGAAGCCGGGCGCCGGAAGAGGGAGGCGAGAAAGGGTCCGGAAATCGAATAGGGAAGATTGCCGACCAGCACCCAGTCAAAGGCAGGTTCGGGCCATTCCGCACGGAGCACATCCCCTTCGATGAGATGAAAGTGATCCACCCCCCGGAAGCGCTCGCGCAGGATTGCCGCAAGGCCCCGATCGATTTCGATCGCTCGGACCTCCGCCCCTTTGCC